>DAIEHO010000355.1 GCA_027353565.1 Propionibacteriaceae bacterium | reverse complement strand
TCGTCCACCTGGGTCGACACGACCCCCCATGCGTCACGAGCCTCGAAGCAGTCACGCAGATGCTGGTCCATCGCGGACCTCCTTCCCGTCCTGCACCACTAGAGGCCGGTGCCCCACCGTGTAGTACACCCGGCTGCCTCTCGGAGTCGTCGCCGACACGCTGGGATCCTCACTGTTGCCGTCCACTGACGATGGTGGACGCAGGGGAACCGCGGGAGGGGCTTCGTGGGACAAGCCTCACGGGAGCAGCAGGGACGACACCCTCCTCGTCCGCGGACCTGCAGCCGGCCCGGGGCCGCTGCGCCGTCCCTTGTCAGCACGTCCTTGGTCGACCAGCGCGCGGGACGCCCGACGCGACCACCCGTACGCGCCCGTGGCACAGATCGAGCGTCGAATCAACCCCTTGGCAGGGGGCCCGGGCGGATATATCTTGCAAGTGCAGATGGACATTCTCTTGTGTCCCAGCCGCGGCGGTGCGTGGAGAATGCGGCGGTCGGGACTCTGCTTGCGGTGTGTTGCATGGTCGGGCTTGGGGCTACGGGCAGCACAGCGAGGGGCTAGCTGAACGAGGGGGGCGCATGCCGGACGGCGTGTTCGTGCACGGCAAAGGGCTCTGCGAGAGCGAGACCGTAGGACCAGGCACCCGAGTCTGGGCGTTCGCCCACGTCCTGCCCGGTGCGGTGGTCGGACGCGACTGCAACATCTGTGACGGCGCGTACGTCGAGGGTGGCGCGAAGATCGGCGATCGCGTGACCGTGAAGAACCAGGTCATGATCTTCGAGGGCGTCACCATCGAGGACGACGTCTTCCTCGGCCCCGGCGTCACCTTCACCAATGACTTCACGCCACGCGCCTTCATCAAGAAGCACGGCTCCGAGCTGGACACGACCACCGTGCGCCGTGGCGCGACGCTGGGGGCCGGTGTCGTGGTGGTCTGCCGCACGACGATCGGCGAGTACGCGTTCGTGGGGGCGGGGGCGGTCGTGACCCGCGACATCCCGGCGCACGCCTTCGTCGTCGGGACGCCGGGACGTGTCATCGGCTGGGTGTGCGAGTGCGGGCAGCGGCTGCCCGACGACCTCATGTGCAGCTGCGGCCGTGCCTGGACGGTCGCCGACGGAAGCCTTCATCGTCAGGAGGTCACGCCGTGACAACGCCCTTCGGCCAGCATGAGTCCGTCGACGACCTCGTCGCCCTGGCCCTCATCGGGCTCGCCGCGTGCGACTACACCGAGGGGCGCGAGATGCCGTTCACGCTGCGCGGCGTCCCAGGGCCGCAGGGACCGACCGTACGGCCCGAAGGGCACAGCGTGCGCTACACCGCGATCGCCGCGCTGGGCCTGGGACGTCAGCCCGAGCACGTACAGCGCGAGGTGCTCGGGGGTGCCTCCGCGGCGGCGATGGCGCAGTCGTGCCTCACGCTGGCCACGGCGAGCACCGACGCCGGCGCCCATGCCCTCGCCCTGTGGGCCGCTGCCGAGGTCGCGGGAACCACCGACGACGCTCTCGCGGCTCGGCTGCTCGACGCCGTCCGTCGTCCGTCGCTGCCCACGGTCGACTGCGCCTGGGCCGTCGTCGCGGGTCTCGCGATGCCCGACAGCGACACAGCGCGGAACCTGGCCAAAGAGGGTGTCGCCCGCCTGATGGCGCACCAGAGCCCGACCGGCATGTTCCCGCACCTGACGCCGGCGTCCGAGGGCATGCGCGGGCACGTCGGCAGCTTCGCGGACCAGATCTACCCCGTCCACGCGTTCGTGCGGTTCGCTGCCGCGACGGGCGACAGCGCTGCCATGGCGGCTGCCGAGACGACGGCCCGTCGCCTCGTCGACCTGCAGGGCCCCGCGGGGCAGTGGTGGTGGCACTACGACGCGCGTACCGGCGATGTCGTCGAGCGGTACCCCACGTACTCCGTGCACCAGCACGGGATGGCCCCCATGGTCCTGCTGGAGCTGGCGGCGGCGGGCGGGACCAACCACCGCGAGGCCGTACAGCGCGGGTTCGACTGGGTCAGGACCCACCCCGAGTGCATGGAACCGCTTGTCGCCCCAGGGCTCGGCGTGATCTGGCGGAAGGTCGGGCGCCGTGAGCCGTTCAAGGCCGCGCGTGCCGCGGGTGCCGTCGCCACCCGCGTACGCCCGGGGCTGCACGTGCCGTTCGTCGACCAGATCTGGCCCGCCGGGCGGGTCGACTACGAGTGCCGGCCGTACGAGCTGGGCTGGCTGCTGTATGCGTCAAATGCCATGCGAGAGGGGAGCACAGCATGAGCGAGGTCCGGGAGATTCTCGGCTATCCGATGTTGGCCGCGACGATGGACGAGGTCGTCCACCTGTGCGGGGATGCCGTCGCCGAGCGGCGGCCGGTGCAGATCGGGGTGCTGAACGCCGCCAAGGTGGTGAACGCGGCGCACGACGCGGCCCTGCACGACGCGATGCTGTCGTGCGACGTGATCCTTGCCGACGGCCAGTCGGTCGTCTGGGCGAGCCGGATGCTGGGGCAGCCGCTCCCCGAGCGGGTCGCAGGCATCGACCTGTTCGTACGGCTCCTCGAGCTCGCCGACGCGGAGCACCTGTCGGTGTTCCTCCTGGGTGCCACGCCGGAGGTCGTCGAGAAGGTCGCCGCGGTGATGGGGACCACGTACCCGGGGGCGCGGCTCGCGGGCTACCGGGACGGCTACTTCGACGATGCGGAGTCCGTCGCGCGGGAGATCGCCGCCAGCCACGCCGACATGCTGTTCCTCGGCATGACGTCGCCGAAGAAGGAGAAGTTCCTGGAGCGGTACCAGCCGCTCATGAACGTGCCCGTCACCCATGGCGTGGGCGGCTCCTTCGACATCCTCGCCGGGGTCACGAAGCGCGCGCCCGAACGCTGGCAGAGGATGGGGATGGAGTGGGCCTACCGCCTGGTCCAGGAGCCCGGCCGGATGTGGAAGCGCTACCTCCGTACGAACGTGCTGTTCTCCCTGATGCTCGCCCGCGAGCTCCTCACCCGGCGCCCGGCCCCGGTTCGTGGGCTCCCGACGCACGAGGTGGCGTGATGGACAACCCGTTCTACAGCGGCACCGTCGCCGTGATCGGCCTCGGCTACATCGGCCTGCCGACCGCGGTGGTGCTCGCCTCACGCGGCGTCCGGGTGATCGGGGTCGACGTCAACCAGGTCACCGTCGACCGCGTGGCACGGGGCGAGATCCCGTTCTTCGAGCCGGACCTGCAGACCAGCCTGAGCGGTGCGGTCGCGCTGGGCAACATCAGCACCAGTACGGAGGTGCCGGTCGCGGACGCGTACATCATCGCCGTCCCCACGCCGATCACCCCGAACGAGGAGGCGGACATGAGCGCGGTGTTCGCCGCCGCCGCCTCGGTCGCGCCCCAGCTCCGGCCGGGTGCGATCGTCGTGCTCGAGTCGACGTCGCCGCCCGGTACGACGGAGGAGCTCAGCCGTACGTTGGCCGCGGCCCGTCCCGACCTCACGTTCCCGAACGACGTCAACGACACCCCCGACATCCACATCGCGCACTGTCCTGAACGGGTGCTGCCCGGACGCCTGATGGTCGAGATGGTCGAGAACAACCGGGTGATCGGAGGGCTCACGCCGGAGTGCGCCGAGAAGGCGGCCGACCTGTACCGGGTGTTCTGCCGCGGCGAGATCCAGATCTCGGACGCGACGAGCGCGGAGATGGCGAAGCTCGCGGAGAACTCGTACCGGGACGTCAACATCGCGTACGCCAACGAGCTGTCGATGATCTGCGACAAGCTCGGCCTCGACGTGTGGGAGATCGTCAAGATGGCCAACCACCATCCGCGCGTCAACATCCTCCAGCCGGGACCCGGCGTCGGCGGGCACTGCATCGCGGTCGACCCGTGGTTCCTCGTGGGGGCCGCTCCCGACGAGGCGGTTCTGATCCGTACGGCGCGCATGGTCAACGACGGCAAGCCGCACCACGTGGTGGCGCAGATCCTCAAGTCCGCCCATCGCTTCAGGGAGCCGGTCGTCGCCTGCCTGGGCCTGTCGTACAAGGCGAACGTCGACGACACCAGGGAGTCGCCCGCGGTGGAGATCGTCGCCGAGCTGGCCCAGCAGGAGCCGTCGATGGCGATCATGGTGAGCGACCCGATGCTGAGCGGGCTGCCGGCGCCGTTGAGGGGGTTCGCGAACCTCCAGCTGGTCAAGACCCAGGACGCGGTCGCAGCGGCGGACATCGTGGTGCTGCTCGTCGACCACAACCAGTTCCGTACGCTCCCGCGCAAGCTCCTCGACGGCAAGGTCGTGATGGACACGCGCGGGATCTGGCGCTAGCCGGAGCCGCGGCTCCGCCGGTCAGGGGCGGAACTCCGCGGGTGCCTCGCCGAGGCCGAGCAGGTGAGCCATGGCGGCGACGGCACGCTCCGCGGCGCGCCCGTCGCCGTACGGGTTGTTCGCCCTCGTCATCGCGGCGAAGTGGCCCGCGTCGGTGAGCAGGCGGCTGGTCTCGGAGACGATCAGCTCGACGTCGGTGCCGACGAGACGGGCCGAGCCGGCGTGGACGGCCTCGGGCCGCTCGGTCGTCTCGCGGAGGACGAGGACCGGCTTGCCGAGGGCGGGCGCCTCCTCCTGCACCCCGCCGGAGTCGGTCAGCACGATCGTGGCGAGCTGCAGCGCGCGGCAGAAGTCGGGGTAGTCCAACGGCTCGGTCACGTGGACGCGGTCCAGCCCTCCGAGCGTGGGCAGAAGGGCCTCCCGGACGACCGGGTTGCGATGGGCCGGCAGCAGTACGTGCAGGTCGGGGAAGTCGCTGACCAGCCGGGCGATCGCACGAGCCGTACGTGTCAGCGGGTCGCCCCAGGACTCGCGGCGGTGGCTCGTGACGAGCAGCAGCGGCGAGGTGTGCGCCGCGACGAGGGCACGGAGCGTGGGGTCGGAGATCGGGTGCTCCGAGGCCGTGACCTCGAGCAGTGCGTCGATGACGGTGTTCCCCGTCACGGTGATGGCTGCCGGGTCGACGCCGGAGGCGAGCAGGTTGCCCTGCGCGATCGTCGTCGGGGCCAGGTGGAGGCTGGCGAGCTGTGTCGTCAGGCGCCGGTTGATCTCCTCGGGGAACGGGTTGTAGCGGTTGTCGGTGCGCAACCCCGCCTCGAGGTGCGCCACCGGGACCTGCTGGTAGAAGGCCGCCAGTGACGCGGCGAAGCACGTGGTCGTGTCGCCCTGGACGAGGACGAGGTCGGGCCGCACGGCCGTCAGCAGCGGCTCGAGACCGGTCAGCGTCCGTACGGTGATCTCGGTCAGCGACTGCCCGGGCGTGATGATGTTGAGGTCGTGGTCGGGGACGATCCCGAACACCTGGTTGACCTGGTCAAGCATCTCCCGGTGCTGCCCGGTCACCACGACTATCGGCCGCAACGAGGGATGACGCTCCAGCTCCTTCACGACCGGCGCGATCTTGATCGCCTCCGGCCTCGTCCCGT
>DAIEHO010000006.1 GCA_027353565.1 Propionibacteriaceae bacterium | reverse complement strand
CAGCGTGGGTGACCCGATCACTGCCGAGCCGCGCACGACTCCGGCGGTACGCGTGATGAGCACCGTCGCCGTCCAGGACGTGACGACGGCTCCGTCAGGTGTCACGCTGCTCGACTTCGGCCAGAACCTCGTGGGCCGCCTGCGGTTGCGGGTGTCCGGGCCCGAGGGCACGGCAGTCACGCTCCGCCACGCGGAGGTCCTCGAGCACGGCGAGCTCGGGACGCGTCCGCTGCGCGCCGCGAAGGCGACCGACACGTACGTTCTGGCCGGTACCGGCGTCGAGGAGTGGGCACCGGAGTTCACGTTCCACGGCTTCCGGTACGCGTCGGTCGAGGGCTGGCCGGGGACGTTCGACCCCGCGTCGGTGACGGCTGAGGTGATCGGCTCGGACATGGTCCGTACCGGCTGGTTCGACTCGTCGTCGGACCTCCTCAACCGGTTCCACGAGAATGTGGTCTGGGGCATGAAGGGCAACTTCCTGTCGATCCCGACCGACTGCCCGCAGCGTGACGAGCGTATGGGCTGGACCGGCGACATCCAGGTGTTCAGCCCGGCCGCCAGCTACCTCCACGACTGCGACGCGTTCCTGTCGTCCTGGCTGCGTGACGTCTGGCTCGAGCAGCAGCAACGGGACGGGGTCGTGCCGTTCGTCGTCCCCGACGCCCTGCCCATGCCGCCTCGTCCGGCGGCCGCCTGGGGCGACGTGGCCACGATCGTGCCGTACGTGCTGTACGAGCGGTTCGCGGATCTGCGGACGCTCCGCACGCAGTGGCCGAGCATGGTCGCCTGGACCGACGCGGTGCTGCGCGACACGACGGACGGGCTGTGGTCCGCCCGGCAGCAGTTCGGCGACTGGCTCGACCCTGCCGCGCCGCCGGAGTCGCCGGGCGCTGCCCGCACGCACTCCGACATCGTCGCGACCGCCTGTCTCATCCGCACGCTCGACACGATGGTCGCGGCGGCCGGCATCCTGGGTGAGGACCCGAGCCGTTTCGAGGCCGAGGCCGCCCGGGTCCGTGAGGCGTTCCAGGCCGAGTACGTGACACCGAACGGGCGGATGGCCTCCGACGCGCAGACGGCCTACGCGATGGCGATCGCCTGGAACCTCGTACCGGACCCAGCCAGGCGCGAGCGGATGGGCGCCCGGCTGCGCGAGCTCGTCCGCGAGGGCGGGTACACCATCGGGACCGGCTTCGTCGGTACGCCGCTCGTGTGCGACGCCCTCACCGTGACCGGCCACCGGACGGCGGCCGGGAAGCTGCTGCTGTCGACGCGCTGCCCCAGCTGGCTGTACTCGGTGACCATGGGCGCCACGACCGTCTGGGAGCGCTACGACTCGATGCTTCCCGACGGCTCGATCAACCCTGGCGAGATGACATCGTTCAACCACTATGCGCTGGGCGCGGTGGCGGACTGGATGCACCGCGTGCTCGCCGGCCTTGCGCCGCTCGAGCCCGGCTACCGCACGGTGCTCGTCGCGCCGCAGCCGATCGCAGGTCTCACGTGGGCCTCGACGCGGCACACGAGCCCGTACGGGGACATCGCCGTGCGCTGGGAACGTACAGGCGGCTCCCTGGTCGTCGACGTCACCGTGCCGCCCAACGTCGAGGCGGTGGTCCGGCTGCCGGGTGTCGCGGAGCAGCGGGTGCGCAGCGGCCGGCACCACGTCGAGGTCGCCGACCCGGTCGTCGCGCCGGGACCGATCACGCCGGACACGCCGCTGGGCGAGATCATCGACGACTCTGAGGCGTACTCGGCGATGGTGCAGGTGCTCACCGAGGCGGGCCTCGGCGACGAGGAGCTCGGCCGGCTGACGTGGAGCAGCACCGCCCCGCTCCGCAGCGTGCCGTTCGTCATCCCGCCGCCCGTACAGGTGAAGATCCTGAAGGCGTGGGCGCAGCTGTCGGCGACGCGGTGACCGACGCGGTCCTGGCGGCTGAGTGCATGGGACGCGAGGGGGAGCCGCGTGAAGTCGTGGTTATGAAAGGGGAGGTCTTCGCGCAGGTGAAGCCCACCCGGTGAAGTTGTCGTTATGAGTGGGCGGGCAGGGCGCCAGAACAACCATTTCACAGGCCGCCGCAACGCGCGCGCAGTCAACCCCCGCCCATAACCCGCAGTTCACGGGCGACCGGGCGGTCGTGGCCCACTGGCCAGCCCGTACAGGCCTACTGGGCCAGTCCGTACAGGCGGTCGC
>DAIEHO010000001.1 GCA_027353565.1 Propionibacteriaceae bacterium | reverse complement strand
TGACGTCGAGGATGACGTCGCCGATGTGGGGTTCGTGCGTCGGGAACCGATGGTTCAGGTCCCGACCCACCATCCCGCGGATGATGCGGTCCTCGTTGACCTCACCCGGGCGGACCTCGATGGTCTCGATCGTTCGACCGTCACGAATGATCGTGATCGAGTCGGAGATCGCTTCGATCTCGTTGAGCTTGTGGCTGATCATGATGCTGGTGATGCCTTGGGCCTTGAGCTCACGCAGGATGCCGAGCAGGTGCGCCGAGTCGGAGTCGTTGAGGGCTGCGGTCGGCTCGTCGAGGATGAGCAGCTGGACATCCTTGGAGAGGGCCTTGGCGATCTCCACGAGCTGCTGCTTGCCGATCCCGATGTTCTTGATCTGGGCGTTCGGATCCTCGTCGAGGCCGACGCGTGCGAGAAGCTCGTTCGCCTTCTTCGTCGCCTCCAACCAGTTGATGACGCCGGCGGTGGCGACCTCGTTGCCGAGGAACATGTTCTCGACGATGGTGAGCTCAGGGATGAGCGCCAGCTCCTGATGGATGATGGCGATGCCCGCGTGCTCCGACTCGCGGATGTTGCGGAACTTGACCAGCTCGTTCTTGTATTGGATCTCTCCTTCGTACGTACCGAAGGGGTAGACACCGGACAGCACCTTCATCAGCGTCGACTTACCGGCGCCGTTCTCACCGACGATGCTATGAATCTCGCCCCGCTCCACCTCGAAGGTCACGTCCTCCAGGGCCTTCACCCCGGGGAACTCCTTCGTGATCCCCCGCATGGAGAGGATCGTGTCTGTCATGGTGCTCCTTCGCGCCGATGTGCTCGTGGGAGCGCGTGCGGGGCGGTTGTCCGCCCCGCACGCACCCGTCAGGGGATGTCAGGCGAGCTGAGCATCCGTGTAGTACTTCGCGTCAAGAAGGATCTTCTTGCAGTTGGACTTGTCGCACGGTACGGGCTGGAGCAGCTCGGTCGGGACGACCTTGATGCCGTTGTCGTACGTCTTCGTGTCGTTGACCGTGACGGTCGACTTGCTGGTGATCTCCTGGATCATCTTCACGGTTGCGGCCGCGAGGTCGCGCGTGTTCTTGAAGATGGTCGAGTACTGCTCACCCGCGAGGATCGACTTCACGCTCTCGAGCTCAGCGTCCTGACCGGTGACGACCGGGAGGGCCTTGCCGCCCGTGCCGTAGCCCGAGCCCTTGAGAGCAGCGATGATTCCGCGCGACAGTCCGTCGTAAGGAGCCAGGACGCCATTGACGTCCGAGGAGGCGTACGACTTGGTCAGGATGTTCTCCATGCGCTTCTTGGCGACTGCGGCGTCCCAACGGAGCGTCGCGACGACCTTGAAGTCGGTCTCGCCGGAGGCGATCTTGATGGTGCCGTCATCGATCTTCGGCTGCAGGACGCTCATCGCGCCGTTGAAGAAGAAGGTCGCGTTGTTGTCGTCGGGCGAACCGGCGAACAGCTCGACGTTCCACGGCTTGGGCTTTCCTGAGGCCGCGAGGCCGGCGAGCAGGGAGGTGCCCTGCTGGACGCCGACCTTGAAGTTGTCGAACGTCGTGTAGTAGGAGACGGCGTCGGTCTCACGGAGCAGACGGTCGTATGCGACGACCGGGATGCCTGCGCTCTTGGCCTCCCCGAGAACACCCTTGAGGGCAACGCCGTCGATGGCGGCCACGACGAGGAGCTGGTTCTTCTTGGTCACCATGTCGTTGACCTGGGTGACCTGCGTCGGGATGTCATCGTTGGCGTAGACGAGGTTGACCTGGTAACCGGCGGCCTCAAGCTGCTGCTTGATGTAGTCGCCGTCCTTGATCCACCGCTCGGAGGTCTTGGTCGGCATCGCAACGCCGATCGTTCCCTTGACGGCGGCGGCGGACGAGCCGGGTGCCGCAGGCGTGCCGGTGTCGCGTCCGCAGGCGGACAGCGAGAGTGCCAGGGCTGCCGCCGCTGCGACAGCCAGGATCTTGCGCATGTAGTACCTACTTTCTCGGCCCGCAGGCGGTGAGGGCCGATCTTGCTCCTCCTGATCGGGAAGTCCCCGCGTCAGGTGATGGGTTGTGCCTAGGCGTCGATGCCGAGGCGGTGTGCGGCCGCGGTCCAGGCGAGCGCGTTGGTGAAGGCGCGCTCCGTGGTGTCGCGGGAGATGAGGGCGAGCTCGACCCCGGTGATCTTGGCGAGATCCTCCAGGTGTGTGGCGGTGAGCTGGGTGCTGAGGACCGTGTGGTGGGGGCCTCCCGCAGCGAGCCAGCACTGCGTCGAGGTCGCGAAGTCGGGCAGCGGGCGCCAGACCGCGCGGGCCACTGGAAGGTTCGGCATCGGATGCGGGACGCTGACGACCTCGATCTCGTTCGAGACGAAGCGCAGCCGGTCACCCAGATCGCTGAGGCCGAGCGTCACGCCGGCGCCCGGAGCCGCGTCGAACACGAGCCGTACGGGGTCCGAGCGGTTCCCGATGCCCAGCGGATGGATCTCGACACGAGGCCTCGCGACCGCGATCGACGGACACACCTCGAGCATGTGCGCGCCGAGGATGAGCTCGTTGCCCGGCTCGAGGTGGTACGTGTAGTCCTCCATGAACGAGGTGCCGCCGGGCATACCCTTGGCCATGGCCTTGAGCCCGTGGCCCAGCACCGCGGTCTTCCAGTCGCCCTCACCACCGAAGCCGTACCCGTCGGCCATGAGGCGCTGGACGGCCATCCCCGGCAGCTGCTGCAGCCCGCCGAGGTCCTCGAAGTTCGTCGTGAACGCGCCGTAGCCGCCGTCGACGACGAACCTGCGGAGTGCGACCTCCAGCTTCGCCGAGTAGCGCAGCGCATCGTGCCGGTCGCCGCCCGGGAGGAGCTCGGCCGACACCTCGTACAGGTCGGCGTACTCCGTGCACAGGGCGTCGGCCTCGGTGTCGGTGACCTCGTCGACCGTCGCCACGAGGTCGTTGACACCGTACGTGTTGATGCTCGTCCCGAAGCGGCGCTCGACCTCGACCTTGTCGCCCTCGGTGACGGCGACGTAGCGCATGTTGTCGCCGAACCGTACGACCTTGAGGTTGCGCAGGGCTGCCGCGCCGATGCAGGCGCGCGACCAGACGCCGACCCGCGCCACTACGGACGGGTTGCTCACGTGGCCGGCGACGATCGTCCGGGGGACCGACAACCGCGTGGTGATGTACGCGAACTCCCGGTCGCCGTGGGCGGCCTGGTTGAGGTTCATGAAGTCCATGTCGATGGTGTCCCACGGGAGATCGCGGTTCACCTGCGTATGGAGGTGGAGCAGCGGCTTGCGCAGCTGGTCCAGACCGGTGATCCACATCTTCGCGGGGCTGAACGTGTGCATCCAGGCGATCACGCCGATGCAGTCGTCGTCGGCGCTCGCATCGATGAGGGCCCGCCGGATGGCGTCCGTGTCGGTGAGCACCGGCTTGGCCACGATCGTCGGGACGACCGCGTCGGATGCCGCGAGCGCGTCCGAGATCGAGCGTGACTGGTCAGCGACCTGCCGGAGGACCTCGGGCCCGTACAGGTGCTGGCTGCCGGTGAGGAACCAGATGCTTGCCATGGAGTGCGTGTCCTTACTTCTGTCCGTAGACGTTCTGGTAGCGGTTGTACAAGGAGTCGATGTCGGCCTGGGCGAGGCGCTGGAGCTCGCCGTACTGGCGCGCGAGGTGGACCGTACGGGCGACGTCCTCGCACAGGACGGCCGCCTTGACCGCCGCCTCGGCGTTCGTGCCGATCGTGAACGGACCGTGCGCCGCCATGAGGACGGCGGGGGAGCGGGAACCGCTCAGCGTCTCGACGATCCCGCGGCCGATCGCGTCGTCGCCGATGAGGGCGAACGGCCCCACGGGGATGTCGCCGCCGAACTCGTCGGCCATCATCGTCAGCACGCAGGGGATGGCTTCACGGCGAGCGGCCCAGGCGGTGGCGTAGTCGCTGTGCGTGTGGACGACGCCCCCCACGTGCGGCATGTGCGCGTACACGTAGCCGTGCGCGAACGTGTCGGACGAGGGGGCACGGTCACCCTCGACGAGGATGCCGTCGAAGTCGGTGACCACCATCGCCTCGGGGGTGAGCTGGTCGTAGACGACTCCCGATGGCTTGATGACGAGGAGGTCTGCTCCTGGTACGCGGGCCGACACGTTGCCCGCCGTCCAGGCGACCAGGTTGTTGGCCGGTAGCAGCGCGTGGAGGGCGGCTACCTCCGACTTGAGGCGGTCGACCTCGGCGCGAAGCCCTGCGGGGACACCGGTCATCGACGAACCTCCCGACGGAGCGCCTTCAGGCGCCGCATGACGTCGTTGGCACCACGACCGAAGTAGTCGTGGATGGTCACGTACTCCGCGAACAGCCGGTCGTACGTGGCCGCATCCTCCTCGTTGGGCGTGT
>DAIEHO010000366.1 GCA_027353565.1 Propionibacteriaceae bacterium | reverse complement strand
TGGCCCTGCCGTTCTTCGGGATCATCACCGAGATCCTGCCGGTGTTCAGCCGCAAGCCCATCTTCGGCTACATCTCGCTGATCGCCGCCACGTTGAGCATCGGCGCCCTGTCGATCGCCGTCTGGGCGCATCACATGTTCGTCACCGGTGCGGTGAGCCTGCCGTTCTTCTCGTTCATGACGTTCCTGATCGCCGTGCCGACCGGCGTCAAGTTCTTCAACTGGATCGGCACGATGTGGGGCGGGTCGCTGTCGTTCGACACCCCGATGCTGTGGTCGATCGGGTTCCTCACCACGTTCCTCTTCGGCGGGCTGACCGGCATCATCCTCGCGTCACCTCCGCTCGACTTCCAGGTGTCCGACACCTACTTCGTGGTCGCCCACTTCCACTACGTGCTGTTCGGCACCGTGGTGTTCGCGATGTTCGCCGGCTTCTACTTCTGGTGGCCCAAGCTGACCGGACGGATGCTCAACGAGACGTGGGGCAAGATCCACTTCTGGATCCTGTTCATCGGGTTCCACACGACGTTCCTCGTCCAGCACTGGCTCGGCGTCGAGGGTATGCAGCGGCGCATCGCCGACTACCTGCCCACCGAGGGGTTCACACTGCTCAACCAGGTGTCGACGTTCGGGGCGTTCCTGCTCGGGGTCTCCATGCTGCCCTGGTTCTGGAACCTCTGGATCTCACGCAAGGCGCCGCTGGTCAACACCGACGACCCGTGGGGCTGGGGACGGTCGCTGGAGTGGGCGACGAGCTCCCCGCCGCCGAGGCACAACTTCACCAGCCTGCCCCGGATCCGCAGCGAGGGGCCCGCGTTCGACCTGCACCACCCCGACCTGGGGGTCACCATCGAGACGAGGGAGGGAGACCGGTGAAGACCGAATGGAAGATCTTCGCACCGATCTCGATCTTCTTCATCGTCGTGGCGGTCATCTACACCTACTTCACGAAGTGGAGCGAGCCGATCGGCACGGTGGCGCTGCTGCTGGCTGGTGCGACCTGCGGCCTGATCGCCGTCTACCTCGCGCTCACGAGCCGCAAGATCCATCGACCGGAGGACGACCCTCACGGTGAGATCGCCGAGGGTGCGGGTGAGCTGGGGTTCTTCCCCGCCAGCAGCATCTGGCCGCTGTGGACGGCGCTGACCATGGTTCTCATCGTGCTCGGCCCCGTGTTCGGCTGGTGGATCTCGCTGCTCGGACTCGGCATGGGGATCTGGTCGCTGACCGGATGGGTGTACGAGTACTACCGCGGCGACTACAAGCACTAGAGCCGCCCCCGAGACACGAACCGCGCTGGGACCTTGGGGGTCCCAGCGCGGTTCGTCGTCAGGGCCTCAGTGGCCGAAGGTGAGCCAGTTGACGGCGACGTAGTCGCTGGGCTGGCCGCTGGTGAAGGTGATGTACACGTTGTGCACACCGGTGACGCCGGTGATGTTGGCGGGGATGGTCTGCCAGCTCTGCCAGCCGCCGGTGTTGGCGATGGCGAAGGTGCCGACCGGTTGGGCGTCGAGGGAGTCGAGCCTGACCTCGACGAGGCCGCTGGCTCCGTTGGTGGCGCCGGAGGCGACGCGTGCGAGGAACTGGGTGGCTTGTGTGCTCCCGAAGTCGACGCCCTTGTAGAGCGCCCAGTCGTTGGTGGCGATCCCTGTGATGTCCTGGCCGCCGCCGGTGTCGGTGGTGGCTTCGGTGAGGGTGCCTGACTGCGAGTCGTACGACTCCGCCTCGATCCGGGCGTACGCGTCGCGCGTGCCGCTGGTCGGGGCGGTGGTGGTCGGCGTCGACGTGGTCGGCGGCGTCGTGGTGGGCGGCGTCGTCACGGGAGGAGTGGTCTGCGTGGGCGTCGTCGAGGCGGTGGGTGTGGTCGTGCCGGTCGGAGGAGTGGTGCTCCCGCCCTTCTCGGTCACCGCGACGTAGTCGATGAGCATCGGCTTGCCCGAAGCGGTCTGCGCCGTGGGTACCCACTGGCCGAAGGCGCCGGGGAACTCACCGCCCAAGGCGACGTCGTAGATGACGAAGAAGCCGTGGTGCAGCGCGTTCGCCCACGTCGTGGCATCCACCTGCGCGGAGGTCACGGTGTGGACGAGGACGTCGTCGGTGTAGAAGCGCAGCTGCTCGGGGCTCGTGCTGCGGTCCAGCTCCATCGCGTACGTGTGGAAGGCGGAGATGTCCGTCGACGCCACGGGACCGCTGGAGAGGCCCGTCTTCTCGTTGCAGGGGCCACCGTCGATGTAGCCGCAGTGGAGGGTCGACCAGATCGAGCCCAGGCCGTTGATGTTCTCCATGATGTCGATCTCACCGACACCGGGCCAGTCCGTCGCTGCGACGGCCCGGGCGGCGTCGCCCAGCATCCAGAATGCCGGCCAGTAGCCGGCCGCCGTGGCGCCTGAGACGTCGGGCAGCTTGAGGCGGGACTCGACCCGCAGCACACCGCCGACGGGAGCGGCGAAGTCCGTACGAGCCGACTCGACGCGTCCGGAGGTCCAGTTGCCCGACGAGTCACGAACCGCCGTGATCGCGAGGTTCCCGGAGCCGTCCAAGGAGACGTTGGCGGGGCTGTCGGTCTCGGCCTCGACCTCGCCGGTGCCCCAGTTCCAGGCACCTCCGGCGTAGCCGTGGCCGAGGTCGTACTGCCACTGGGTCCGGTCGAGGCCCGTACCGGCGGGTCCGTTGAAGTCGTCGCGCCAGACGGTGGACCAGCCGGACGGGGTGTCGGCCTTGGCGGGCGCGACGACGACCGTCCACGCGCACGCGAGGACCACGCCGGCTGTGAGGAGATTCGTCGCATGGCGACGAAGAGGGGTGGGCATATGGGGGTACCTCCTAGAGGCCCGAGGGTGTGGGCCAGAACAGATCGGCTCATCCTTGAGACGATCTGTCCACAGTACGACTGCTGTCGTCGCGCCGCGCCGTGGGGGTGTGCGTAATCCCTAATCAGTCCACAGATGGGTCCTCACCAGCTGGCGTGCAGCGGGCGCCCCTCGTCGTACCCGGCGGTGGACTGCACGCCCACGACGGCCTGCTCGTGGTACTGGTCGAGCGTGCGCGCGCCCGCGTACGTGCAGGCGGAGCGGACGCCCGAGGTGATCCAGTCGAGGAGGTCCTCGACCCCAGGCCGATCTGGGTCGAGGTACATGCGCGAGCTCGAGATGCCCTCCTCGAACAGTGCCTTGCGAGCCCGGTCGAACGGCGAGTCCTCGCGGGTACGGCTCCGTACGGCGCGCGCGCTCGCCATGCCGAACGACTCCTTGTACTGACGGCCCTGGTGGTCGCTCAGCAGCGGACCGGTCGACTCGTACGTGCCGGCGAACCACGAGCCGATCATGACGCTTCCCGCCCCGGCTGCGAGTGCGAGCGCCACGTCACGGGGATAGCGGACCCCACCGTCGGCCCACACCGACTTGCCCAGCGCCGAGGCGGCGAGAGCGCACTCCAGCACCGCGCTGAACTGCGGACGCCCGACACCGGTCTGCATGCGCGTCGTGCACATCGCGCCGGGGCCGACACCGACCTTGAGCACGTCCGCACCGGCGTGGACGAGGTCGTCCACGGCACGGGAGGTGACGACGTTGCCCGCCACGACGACGACACGGCGCCCGGTCTCCGCCTCGTACGCGTCACGGGCGTCCCGGACCGCACTCACGGCCACGATCATGCGCTCCTGGTGACCGTGAGCGGTGTCGACGACGAGGACGTCCGTACCCGCGTCGAGCAGGCGTCGCGCCCGCGCGGCGACGTCGCCGTTGATGCCGATGGCCGTACCCACCATGAGAGACCCGCTCGGGTCCAGCGCCGGCTCGTACAAGGACGACCGCAGCGCGCCCTTGCTCGTCATGAGCCCCACCAGCGCGTCGTCCGCGTCCGTGACCAGTGCGACCTTCTGGTGACGGGCGGAGAGACGGTCGAAGACCTCCGAGGGCGTCGCGTTCGTACCGACGACCGTGAGGTCGCCGGTCATGACCTCCTGGACCTGCGTGAACCGGTCGACGCCCTCGAACTCGGCGGGGGAGACGATGCCGACGGGCTTGCCGTCCTCGACGACCACTGCGACGCCATGGGCGCGCTTGGGGATCAGCGCCATGGCCTCGCCGACCGTAGAGCCCACGACGACACGGATCGGCGTCTCGAAGATCGGATGGGCCGCCTTGACCTTGGCGATCTGGGCCGCAACCACGTCCGTGGGGATGTCCTGGGGCAGGATCGCGATGCCGCCGCGACGGGCCATCGTCTCTGCCATGCGGCGGCCGCTGATCGCTGTCATGTTGGCGACGACGATGGGCAGCGGCGTCGCCAGTCCGTCGGTACTCGTCAGGTCGACCTCGGTACGCGAGGAGACGCTGGACCGGTTCGGCGCCATGAAGACGTCGTTGTACGTGAGGTCGTACTCGGGTTTGCCATCGAGGAATCGCACGGCCGACATCCTGCCACGAGGTGTCGGGCGAGGCACTTATGCGGCTGTCCAGCCCCGTTCGTCCCAGATGCTGTCTGGGAGGAGCTGGTCGACGCGAGCCACCGTGTACGTGGGGCGCCGGTGGGGGGGCAGCGCGTCGGACTCGGCGCTCGTCGAGTCTCCCGTCAGGACCAGGCATGACGCCATCCCGGCGTCCACCGCCATCGCCACATCCGTCATGAGGCGGTCGCCGACCATGATGCAGTCGGCGGGGGCGACGTCGAGCCCCCGCAAGGCTTCCTCGACCATGATCGGGTCGGGCTTTCCGAAGCTGGCGACCTTCGTGGTCCCCGTGCAGGCCTCGATGGCTGCTGTGATGGCCGCGCAGTCGGGCTCGCCCCGACCACCCGGGAAGGGGCAGTACCTGTCGGGGTTCGTCTCGACCAGCTCGGCGCGCCGATGGAACCAGATGGCGTCGAAGGCGATCTGCAGCTTCCGGTAGTCGAAGTGGCGGTCGTACGAGCTGATGACGACGTCGATGCGCGCCGGGTCGTCGCTGATCTCGATCCCCGCAGCCCGCAGCGCGCGGAACAGCGGCTCCTCGGCGATGGGGAAGACCACAGCCCCGGGACGGTGGTCCAGCAGCCAGCGCACGGTCGTCACGACCGTGTTGGCGATGTCGTCGACGTCGGTGGGAAGCCCGAGCGCCGTCAGCTTCGCCGCGTACATGTCCGGGTCACGCGTCGGGTTGTTCGACAGGAACCGTACGGGGATCCCGCGGCGGCGCAGCTCCGTGATGAGCCGCTGCGCACCAGGCAGCAGGTCGTCGCCCAGATAGATCGTCCCGTCCATGTCGAAGACGTAGGCGTCGTACAGACGGGTGGGGCGAAGGACCATCAGTGCTGCGAGACCGCCTTCTGGTCGTCCGTGGCCGCTGTCTGGTCGCCCGATGCCTCGATCTTGTGGGCGGCGTCACCGTGGCTGTGAGCCTCGGCGATGTCTTCGGCGGTCGGCTTGGCGAGGTTGGCCCGGAAGAACCAGTCCCGCACCGTGGCGCGACGCTTCGTGACGCGTGCCGGCACGGGTACGCCGTTCTCGTCCACGGCGGGTGTCGGCTCCAGGGGCGGGTACTCGGCGTGCTGCGTGAGCGTGAACGCCTCGTCGACCGGGATCGGCATGTGATCCTCGTAGTAGCCACCGTCCGGTGTTCTCACGATGACCCCGGACTCGGCGCCGTGCAGCACCCGGTCCGTGTCGTGGCGTTGGAGCGAGATGCAGATGCGGCGCGTGATGATGAACGCCACCACGGGGGCCACGAACACGGCGACACGCATGGTGTAGGTGATCGCGTTCAGGCTGAGGTGGAACTCGTTGGCGAGGATGTCGTTGCCGCCCGCGATCCAGAACATCGCGTACCAGGTCATCCCGGCTACCCCGAAGCCTGTTCTCGTGGGAGCGTTGCGGGGACGGTCAAGGAGATGGTGCTCCGACTTGTCACCCGTGATCCAGGCTTCGATGAACGGGTACACCGCCAGGCCGCCGAACAGCAGGCCGAGCATGCCGACGCCGGGCAGGAAGATCTGCCACGACCATGTCGTGTGTCCCCAGTGCGACTCGATGGGCGGGAAGATGCGGATCGCGCCCTCGACGAACCCCATGTACCAGTCGGGCTGGGAGCCGGCGGTGATCTGGTCGGGCGTGTACGGGCCGAACTTCCACACCGGGTTGATGGACAGGAACGTGCCCATGAGCACCGTCACGCCGAACACGATGAAGAAGAACCCGCCGGCCTTGGCCATGTACACCGGGAACAGCGGGTAGCCGACGACGTTCTTCTCGGTACGACCGGGTCCGGGGTACTGCGTGTGCTTGTGGTAGACGACCAGGGCCAGGTGGGCACCGATCAGCGCGAGCAGCAGGCCGGGCACCAGGAGGATGTGCACCATGTACAGGCGAGAGACGATGATCGTCCCGGGGAACTGACCGCCGAACACCAGGAACTCGGCCCAGGTGCCGATGACCGGGATC
>DAIEHO010000358.1 GCA_027353565.1 Propionibacteriaceae bacterium | reverse complement strand
GTCCAGCACCTGAGGAGCATGACCGTCCCGGAAGCACTCGTCGCTCAAGGTGACGTGCGCGGAGATCGCCAGGAGGTCCGAGGTCACGGTCCAGACGTGGAGGTCGTGGACGTCGAGGACGTGGGCGGCCTCCAGAAGGTGACCACGGATGGCGGCGAGGTCGATGTGCTCGGGCGTTCCTTCGAGAAGGATCCGGCCCGAGTCCTGGAGCAGCCCCCAGGCTGCGTGAAGCATCAGCCCCACCACGATCAGGGACGCGATCGCATCGGCCCGCGTGAACCCCGTCAGGAGGATGACGATGCCGGCGATGACCGTGGCGATGAACCCGTACAGGTCGGTCAGGATGTGCTGGAAGGAGCCCTCAACGTTCAGGCTCGTGCGGTTCGCCTTCGCGAGCACCCACACCGCGACGAGGTTCACGGCCATGCCGAGCAGGGCGACCACGAGCACGGGGCCGCCGCTGACCGGTGGTGGCGCGATCAGCCGCCGGACCGCCTCGACGGCGACGATGGCGCTGATCATGAGGAGTGAGACACCGTTGACGGCGGCGGAGAGGATCTCGGCGCGCTTGAGCCCGAACGTCCATCGGCTACTGCTGGGCCGGGCAGCGAGACGGATCGCGACCAGGGATCCCGCGATCGCGGCCGCGTCGGTCAGCATGTGGCCGGCATCGGACAGCAGGGCCAACGACCCGGACACGATGCCGACCGAGACCTCGGCGACCATGAACCCGACGATCAACGCGAGCGCGACCGCGAGGTAGCGGGAGTCCGCGCCGGCTGCCGACCCGTGGGAGTGGCCGTCCCCGTGTCCGGCGGTCATCGTCCCTGGACCGCGGTGTCGGGGGACGCGACGGGGGTGGTGCGCGAGTGGCCGGTGTGGGTGAGCCCGAGGTTCAGGAGCATCCGTACGTGTCCGTCGTCGAGGCTGTAGTACGCCATCCGCCCGCGGCGTGAGACCGACACGATCCGGTGCGCGCGGAGCAGACGAAGGGCGTGGCTGACGGAGCTCTCGCTCATCGAGGTTGTCGCGGCGAGGTCGCAGACGCACATCTCCCCGCCCTCGAGCAGGGACATCAGCAGCCGCAGGCGTCCGGGCTCGCCCAGCAGCGAGAACACGTCGGCGAGCTCGACGACATCCTCCGGTCCCGGCAAGCTCCGGCGCACCGCGGCGACCTTGCCCGGGTCCACCATCTTGAGGTCGCACGCATCGATGGCGCTCACCTCGGAGTCGACGCTCTTGTCTCCGTTCACGGTTCCTCTATATCTGATCGGTTGTTCAGACGTACCGTATCAAGCGTGTCGCCGACCATGGGACCGACGGGTCTCCGGCCGGTCTGTCCCACGGCTGCCACTCCTCATGAGTGGTCAGCGATGACCGTGCTCGTGCGGCCCATGGTCGTGGTGGGCTGGTCCAGAACCGCTGCTCGTGACGGTTCGGAGGACCATGTCGTCGAGGTTGGGCATGGCATGACCGAGGGCGTGCTGAGCGTCATGGGCGATGGCCTCCGCAGCCGACAGGGTGGTGTCGTCGAGCTGGAGGGTCGCGGAGCCCTGGAGCCGGTGCCCGACCCAGCGCAGCTGGATGGTGGGCACCGACACCACATCGTGGCTGCTCTCCAGCGCTCTGCGGGCCTTCTCGACGAGCTCGGGTTCGATGCCGTCCATCAGGCGTCGCCCGATGCTCTTGATGGTGCCCCACAGCAGCACCATGATTGCTGCGGAGATGACGAGACCGATGACCGGGTCCGCGAGCGGGAGGCCGGCCATCACACCGAGAGCCCCCAGGACGACCGCCAGCGACGTGAACCCGTCCAGCCGGGCGTGGACGCCGTCGGCGACCAGGGCGGCTGAACCGATGCGCTGCCCGACCCGGATCCGGTAGATCGCGACGAGCTCGTTGCCGGCGAACCCGATGAACCCCGCCGCGACGACCCACCACAGGTTGTGCAGGGTCTCGGGATGGAAGAACCGTGTGATCGACTCGACCGCTGCCACGACCGCGGACAGGGCGACGACGGCGACGATGAACAGACCGGCCAGGTCCTCGGCCCGTCCGAATCCGTAGGTGTAGCGACGGCTGGCGGCTCGGCGTCCGAGGACGAACGCGATCCACAGCGGCAGTGCCGTGAGGGCATCGGCGAAGTTGTGGATCGTGTCGGCGAGGAGCGCGACCGATCCGCTGACGAGGAAGATCAGGAACTGCAGCACCGTGGTGCCGAGCAGGATGAACAGGCTGATCTTGAGGGCCCGGACACCGTACGTACTGGCCTCCAGCGCGTCGTCGATCGAGTCGGCGGCGTCGTGGGTGTGGGGCACGAACAGTCCGTACACGACGCCCTTGAACCCGGAGGGGTGCGAATGACCCTCGGGGCCGTGCGAGTGCCCCTTCTCGTGCGAATGGCTGCCGTGATGCACATGACCGTGGTCCGGCTCCAGGCCGTGCTCGTCGTGGGTGTGCGGTCGTCCCGGGTCGTCTGATCTGGTCGCGTGGTCGTGGTGGGAGGTCGATCCGTCGCCCGGCGTGCTCATGAGGTGGCCCCGTCCTGGTGGTGATGCGCGGGCCGGCCGCCGAGGGAGTGCTCGGCCTGGGAGATGGCATCGGAGACGAGCTGCTGGGCGTGCTCGTTCTCGAGCCGGTAGAACACTCGCTGTCCGTCTTGGCGGGCCGCCACGATCCGCGCGAGACGGAGCTTGGCGAGATGCTGCGACACGGAGGCGGGGGACTTGTCGAGGATGTCGGCGAGGTGGTTCACCGACAGCTCCTCGTCCCTCAGAGCCAGGATGATCCGCACCCGGGTGGCGTCGGCCAGCATCGAGAAGATCTCCACGGCCAGCTCGACGTACTGGCTCTCCGGGTCCCGGCCCCCAGGCAATTCATCTGCATTCATGCGCAGACTTTAGCAAGTCTCCCGAGGGGAGCCCGCGACGACAAGGCGTCCGCGCCCTCGAGCGTCGGCGACGGGAGACGGCAGCCGTACCTCCTCGAACGGCCAACCGTTGAGCCTCGGGCCTGCTGGACGCCGTGTGCGGCGATCCGCCTCCCACCCTTAGGTTGCTTCTCGTGAAGCGGATCGAGCGAGGAGGCGCACACGGTGACTGAGGGCGGGCAAGGCATGACGTCTCCCGCCGGTGCCGGGAGATCGAGTCAGCGCCGGAGGCTGACCATCGTCCTCG
>DAIEHO010000357.1 GCA_027353565.1 Propionibacteriaceae bacterium | reverse complement strand
GCTGCTCCACGACCCGGAGCTGACGACCATCGACCGGAGTGTCTGCATCGCACGGGGCCGGCGGGCCGTGGCGACGGTCCGCAGGAGGGCGACATGACGATGCCCGATGTCGAAGCCTCGCTGTCGACACGTGCCGCCGCGGCGTTCGCCGACTACCGCGCGGGCGACCGTCAGGCGCTGCACACGCTCGTCGCCGCAGTGACGCCCGTGCTGTGGCACGTGGCGCGGTCGTGCGGACTGTCGCCGCAGAACGCGGAGGACACCGTGCAGACGACGTGGCTCAGGCTCGTCGAGCACGCCGACGCCATCGCCTCGCCGCAAGCCGTACTGGGCTGGCTGTGTACGACGACCAAGCGTGAGGCCTGGCGCGTCCAGCGCCTGGCCCGGACGGTCGACAGCGTGGACACGACCGACGTGTTCGACCTGGAGCCCGAGGGCTCGACGCCCCACGACCCCGCCACGGTGGCCGCCATGAACGACGAGGCCCGGCGACTGTGGCAACACTTCGTCACCCTCACACCGAAGTGCCAGCAGATCCTGCGTGTCGTGTGCATGGGAGGCGCCCCGGACTACGCCGGCCTCGCCGATGCCATGGGCGTCCCGATCGGGTCGATCGGACCCACCCGAGGCAGATGCCTGGCCGCCCTTCGCCGCGCCCTGCTCGACGATCCCGACTGGAGCCTGACATGACCGCACATCCCAGTGACCCCATGGACGACATCGACCTCGCCATCATGGACGCGCTCCGCCATGCAGTGACGCTCGCCGACCCCGTACCGCCCACCCTGGTCAGCGACATCGAGTTCAGCCTGTCGCTGGCCGCGATGAACGCCGAGCTCGCGCGCCTCGCGAACGAACCCGCCGGGGTCCGCTCGCCGGTCGCAGACAGCGCCGACACAGTGACGTTCACCTCCAGCACGATGACGCTCATGGTCGTGATCGGCCGCGACGACGGTCAGCTGCGCATCGACGCCTGGGTCTCCGGCGGCGGCATCACCGTCGAGCTGATCCAGGGTGCCGACCGCGTCGCCGCCGTCAGCGACGTCAACGGACGGGTCAGCTGGGCCCGGGTGCAGCCAGGGCTCGCCCGCTTCCTCATCTCGCCGATCACCGCCGGCGGTCGCCCGGTCATCACGCCCGCGATCGAGCTGTAGGGCCTTGACGACGAGCGCGCGCCCGACGGAGTCCCGCGCGAGCGGGATGGTGGCGCGCGCGACCGAGCTGTACGAGCAGGCGCGCGGTGACATCGCCGCGTACGCCATCGAGCAGGCCATGTCCCGGCTCGACCAGGCGGTGGAGACGCTCGCCGGCGACTCGTCCGAGGGGGCCACCGAGCTGCACCTCCGGATCGCGATGTCCCGCACCTGGCGATCGTTCGCGAACGACCCCGTGGGGACGCAGCGGGAGCTGGACCGGGTGGCGGTGGAGGCACAGTCCCTGGGGCTGACCCACATCGTGCCGCTCGCGATGCTGCAGCAGGGGACCCTGTGGACCCGTCTGGGCGAGCATGCGCGGGCCTTCGCGGCCCTGCAGCGGATCGCCCCGTACGAGGCGCTGCTGAGCGTCGACGACCGTGTCCGGCTCCTCATCAACCGTGGGACGACCGCGTCCCTGCTGCTGAAGACCGAGCAGGCCTCGTCGGACCTCGGCGAGGCCGCATCCCTGGCCCGGGACGCGGGACTCGACCGGTTCGAGTACATGGCGCTGCACAACAGGGGCTTCGTCGAGTACCTGCGCGGCGACCTGCCCGCAGCGCTGCGGCTCATGGACGAGGCGGACCGTCTCGAGGCGCCCGTCGACCGTGGCATCGCCCACCTCGACCGGGGAAGGGTCCTCATCGAGGCCGGGCTCGTGACCGACGCCTGGGAGACCCTGCAGACGGCCGCGTCGAGCCTGTCCGAGGCCGGCCTCGAGACCGAGGCCGACGAGGTCGAGCTCGACCTGGCCCGCTGCGAGGTGCTGCTCGCGAGAAACGACGACGCCGTCGCACGGGTGACGCCGCTCGTCGCCCGGTTCGCCGGTCGGGCCGCGACGTTCCGCGAGATCGAGGCGCGGGTGCTGCGCTCGGAGGCCCTGGCGTTCGGCGAGTCGCCCGTGGCCGTGGCAGACGCCGAGGCACTCGCACGCGACGCGGCCGGCATCGACCCCAGGCTGGGCGACGTGGCCGGGACCTTGTACGCGGAGAGCCTCGTCCGTGCGGGCCGGGCCCCGGACGCCCCCGCACGACCCGTACGGTCGCTCGCCCGCTCGACCCAGCTCGCCCGCCGATGCCTGGCCCGTCGGGTTGCCGTTGACCTCGCGTTGGCACGAGGAGACGACGCGGTCGCCCGGCGGGCGCTGCGGGCGGTGGCCGAGGATCTTCGTACGGCCCGTCGCGGTGTCTCCAGCCTCGACCTCAAGACCGGCCTGGCGCTGCACGCGTCGCCGCTCGCCGTGACGGACGTCGCACTCGCCGCCCGGTCGGGATCGGCCGCCCGGGTGCTGGCGGTGACCGAGCGCTGGCGGACGGCAACGGGGTCCATGCCGCAGGTCCGGCCGAGCGACGACCCGCCCGAGCAGGCGCTGTGGACCATGCTCCGCAAGCTGCGTGCCGACCAGCGGGAGGCGGAGCCCGGGGTGGACCTCGCGGAGAACCGGCGAGCGATCGGCCGCACGGTCCGGGCGCTCCGCGAGACCTCGTGGGCGCGAGACCTCGGCCAGGGCGCCGACGACGTGGCGGTCTCGACCGCCGATATCCGCGCGGCGCTCACCGAACGACGCACGGCGCTGACCAGCATGGCGATCACGGACGACCAGCTCGTGGCCGTCGTCTCCCGCGGCGGACGGTACGAGCTCGTCACGCTCGCCGGGGCCAGGGAGGTCCTCGAGCTCGCCCGGCAGGCCTCTGCAGACCTCGATGCCCTGGCACGCGTGGCCTCGTCGGTGCAGGGAGCCGCCCTACGGGCCGGCATCACCGGCTCGCTGACGGGCACCCTCGAGACCCTCGACCGCGTGCTGCTACCCGCTCTGCCGATCGGCCATGGCCCGCTGCTGCTCGTACCGCCCGTACAGCTCGCCGCCCTCCCGTGGGCGATGCTGCCCTCGCTCCGAGGTCGGAGCCTGACGGTGTCGCTGTCGGCGACCCACTGGGTGCGCCACCAGGTGGCGGCTCCCGACCCGGTGGTACGAGCGGTCGCGGGTGCGGACCTCCGCCTGGCGGCCGCCGAGCGGGACGCGGTCGCAACCGTCTGGGGGCAGCCGGCCGGGAGCCTGGAGACCGGGCGCGACTTCAGGGACGCCCTCGTGACCGCCGACCTGGTCCACGTCGCGGCGCACGGCCAGCACGAGCCCGACAACCCCTTGTTCAGCTCCCTGCTCCTCGCCGACGGCCCGACGTTCGTCCATGAGGTCGAGGGCCTGCGCCTACGCGCGCGCCACGTGGTGCTGTCCGCCTGCCGGGCCGGGCGCGTGAACGTACGTCCGGGCGACGAGCCGCTCGGCCTCACCGCATGCTTGCTCGCCTTCGGCGTGTCCACGGTTGTCGCGCCGGTGAGCGTCGTCGGCGACGACCTCGCGCTCGCCACCATGACCGCGTACCACGAGGGCCTCGCCGCGGGGCTGGACGCTGCGGCGGCCCTGGCGGCCGCGACCAAGGACGCCCCCCTGCTCGCGGCCTCGTTCACGTGCTTCGGGGCAGGCTGGCAAGCCCGGGCGCCACAGACACGTAACTGACGGTGCCGGTCAGATCCGCACCCAGGCATGCGACCAGGTGATACTCGGCGCATGCGCACAACCCGCCTGGAAGCGTTCAGCGACGGCGTCCTCGCCATCATCATCACCATCATGGTGCTGGAGCTCCGCGCGCCGGTCTCGCCCGAGGGCCACGTCCCGGCATTTCGCGACCTGACCGACGCCCACCTCGTACCGGTCTTCTTCAGCTACGTGCTCAGCTTCGTGTTCGTCGCCATCTACTGGAACAACCACCACCACCTGATGACCACGGCGAGCCACGTCAGTGCGGGGATCATGTGGGCGAACATGCACCTGCTGTTCTGGCTGTCGCTCGTCCCGTTCTCGACGAGCTGGCTGGGCGAGAGTCCCGGAGCCGCGGCACCGGCCGCCCTGTACGGAGGGGTGCTCCTGATGGCGGGTGTCGCCTACTTCGTGCTCAGCAGGATGATCATCCGCGTGAGTGGCACCCAGGGCACCCTGGCACGCGCAGTCGGGCCCGACCGCAAAGGTCAGGTCTCGCCCATCCTGTACGCGCTCGGCATCGTGGCCGCGTTCCTGTGGACCCCGCTGTCGTACGTGCTGTACGTGCTCGTGGCGGCCATGTGGCTGGTCCCCGACCGACGGATCGCGCGGCTCGACGCGCACGAGGAAACGCTCACCGGATCGTGACAAGGGGCCGACCGCCCGCACAGCGCTCAGGGGCACCTCGCCACCCTGCTCACATGTCGCGGTAGCGCTTGGCCTCGGCGAGCGCCGTACGAAGCGTCTCCGCCGTGTGCCTGGTCACGTACCCGGGGGTGTCGCGCTGGATCCGCCATCCTTCGGACAGAGGAGA
>DAIEHO010000351.1 GCA_027353565.1 Propionibacteriaceae bacterium | reverse complement strand
AACGAGATCTTCGTCGATGGCGCGCTGACGCCGTTGATCGTGACGCCGAGCGTTCCCCAGTCGCTCGGACGGTCCACCGTGGTGACGACGTCGTCGAGCTTCCAGATCGTGCCCACCTTGGTCAGCCGGTAGCTCGCCTGGACGCGGCTGCCGGCGAGCTTGTAGCTCGCTGAGAGGTTCGTCGAGGTTCCCACGTCCTTGTGCGCGTCGACGTGGATCTCCGTGATGGGGCTCTTGGTGACGGCGGCCTTGAGGAAGTCGTTGGTGAGCAGGGGGGAGTTCGCGGGCGCCGTCACCGCGTACTGCTTGGCCCTGTCCGCATCCCCCGCCGCCAGCGCGTCGAGGTAGCCCTGCAGCGCTGCCGTGGCCGCGGTCGTCCTGCCGGGTTCCGTGCTCGAGGGGGCCGCGTTGACGACGAGCAGGTAGTACGCGGAGGCTGCGACCACCAGGATGAGCACCAGCGCACCCACGATGACACCGGCCACCCGGCCGGCGCTCATCTTCCGCGGTGCCGGGCCCATGGGAGGGCCGGCGTACGGCTGGCGGGGCGCGCCCGCGTAGGGATATCCCTGACCTGCGCCAGGCTGCCCGGCTCCGGCACGAGGACCGTACGGGCTGCCATAGGGCGCCGGGCCGTATGGGGGCGGGTACGAGGGGGGGAAAGG
The DNA here is from genome assembly GCA_027353565.1 of Propionibacteriaceae bacterium. Classification (GTDB taxonomy): domain Bacteria; phylum Actinomycetota; class Actinomycetes; order Propionibacteriales; family Propionibacteriaceae; genus Fen-668. The sequence continues at coordinate 1,764 of DAIEHO010000351.1, read as the reverse complement.
CTCCCGAGGGCCCTGAGCAGGCCCTTGCGGGCCCTGGAACCCGTATCCGGGGCCTACCGGCCGGCCGGCGTTCGGTGGCATCGGGCCATCCGGGCGCGAACGCGGCTGCGGAGGCAGGTCGGGGCGCGGGTTGACAGGGTTCTGACCCATGGACCACCTCCGTGACGACTAGGGCAAAGCGTAACCAGACTCAGACCGCCGGAGGTCGCGTGTCGCGCCGGATGCGCCCGAGGCCGCGGTCGTGACCAAACGTCACGGTCCCGGCCTCGGCCCCTGGACGTACTGGCTTGTCAGGCCTTGAGGGTGTCCGCGAGGAACGCGTAGCTGTCCGCGATGCCCTCGAAGATGTCCCCGGCGTACTTGTCGAACTCGACGACGGCGTACTCGATCCCAGCGCCCGCCTTGAGGGACTCCGCGAGCGGTACGTCGCCGTGACCGGCGGGCACCTGGTCGTCGGGCAGCTGCGCAGCCGTGATCCCGGGACGCATGGGGCCGTCCTTGATGTGGACGGCGATGACGCGGTCACCCAGGCGGCGAAGCAGCTCGGGCGCATCCTGGCCACCGGCGGTCGCCCAGTACAGGTCGAGCTCCAGCACCACCGACGGGTCGAGGAGGTCGGCGAACACCTCGTACGCCGTCCTGCCGTCGATCATCGACGTGAACTCGTGGTCGTGGTTGTGATAGCCCACCCGCAGCCCGTACTCGGCAGCCTTGGCAGCCGCCTCGTTGAGCACCTGGGCGCTGTGCTGGACGCTCGCGAGGTCGCCCCAGCGAGCCGGCGGCACGTACGGGTCGATGACGACTCGCACTCCGAGCGCCTTGGCCGCGGCGAAGACCTCGTCAGCGGGGGGAGTGTCGAGCAGACCGTCGGGCGTGGCTGTGCCCGCCTCGACGAGGATCGCGTGCGCCGTGGGCGACGCGAGGCCGTACTTGTCGAACGCCGCCTTGAGGGCGTCGACGCGACGCACGAAGTCGAACGCCTCGACGTTGGTGAAGCCGATCGACGCGAGCTTGCCCAGCGTCCCGTCGAGGTCCGCCTCGGACGGTCCGTACACCGAGTACAGCTGAACCGAGATCTGAGGTGTGGTCATGGTCGATGGATCTCCTTTGTCTGAGAACGTGGCATCTCTGAGCCTCCACCCGTGATGCCGAGGCGTCATCGGGACGCGGCGCGGTCCGCGGATGCCCGGGACATCGAGGTGATGATCCCCACACTATGGTGTCGCCCGACCCGGTGCCCATGCACCCCACCACATGCCCACCGGTTCCTCGGTACGTGCGGCTGGGCGGGGTTGAAGACGGCACGAGGCCCCTCACCTGCTGGTGAGGGGCCTCGCGTGGTGAAGCGTCAGATCACTTGATGATCTTGGTCACACGGCCGGCGCCGACGGTACGACCACCCTCGCGGATGGCGAACTTCAGGCCGTCCTCCATGGCGATCGGCTTCTCGAGGTGGACCGTCATGTCGGTGTTGTCACCAGGCATGACCATGTCCTTGCCCTCGGGGAGCTCGACCTTGCCGGTGACGTCAGTCGTCCGGAAGTAGAACTGAGGAGAGTAGTTCGAGAAGAACGGCTTGTGACGGCCACCCTCCTCCTTGGTCAGGACGTACACGTTGCCCTCGAAGTCCGTGTGAGGCGTCGTGGTGCCCGGCTTGATGACGACCATGCCGCGCTCCACGTCCTCCTTCTTGGTGCCACGGAGCAGGAGGCCGACGTTCTCGCCCGCGCGACCCTCGTCGAGGATCTTGCGGAACATCTCGAC
>DAIEHO010000332.1 GCA_027353565.1 Propionibacteriaceae bacterium | reverse complement strand
GTGCTCGAGCACTTCCTTTACTCCGTCGCGGGCATCGAGCCCACGTGGACGTCGGCCGGCGTGATCGACGAGCAGGTCGAGGCGATCCGCGCCCAGGTCGGCGACAGGCTGGTGATCTGCGGGCTGTCCGGCGGCGTCGACTCGGCCGTCGCGGCCGCGATCGTCCAGCGTGCCATCGGCGACCAGCTGACCTGCGTCTTCGTCGACCACGGCCTGCTCCGCAAGGGCGAGGCCGAGGCCGTCGAGCGCGACTTCGTCGCTGCCACCGGGGCCAAGCTGGTCGTCGCCGACGCGAAGGACCAGTTCCTCGGTCACCTGGCCGGTGTGACCGATCCCGAGACCAAGCGCAAGATCATCGGCCGCGAGTTCATCAGGGTCTTCGAGGAGCAGGCGCGCGCGCTGGAGAGCGAGCTCGACATCGAGTTCCTCGTGCAGGGCACCCTGTACCCCGACGTCGTCGAGTCCGGGGGCGGCGAGGGCGCGGCGACCATCAAGTCCCACCACAACGTGGGCGGCCTCCCCGACGACCTGCAGTTCACGCTCATCGAGCCGCTGCGCACGCTGTTCAAGGACGAGGTACGGCAGGTGGGCCTGGAGCTCGGGCTTCCCGAGGCGATGATCTGGCGCCACCCCTTCCCAGGCCCCGGCCTCGGGATCCGCATCATCGGCGAGGTCACGCGCGAGCGGCTCGAGATCCTCCGCGAGGCGGACGCGATCGCGCGCGAGGAGCTCACGAAGGCCGGTCTCGACCGCGACATCTGGCAGTTCCCTGTCGTCCTGCTCGGCGACGTACGGTCCGTCGGCGTCCAGGGTGACGGCCGCACGTACGGTCACCCCGTGGTGCTGCGCCCGGTGACGAGCGAGGACGCGATGACGGCCGACTGGGGGCGCCTCCCGTACGACGTCCTCGAACGCATCTCCACCCGCATCACGAACGAGGTCCGCGAGATCAACCGGGTCGTCGTCGACATCACGAGCAAGCCGCCGGGCACCATCGAGTGGGAGTGACGGCCGCTCAGTAGCGCCGCTGGCCCGCCACGTACGTCGCCGAGACCGTCGACGTCAGAATCCGCTCGGCCGTCGACGCCGAGTCCGGCTGGGGGTCGAGGGGATTCGCCTCGACGAGAATGACGTCAGCCGGCTGCCCGACAGCCACCCGGGTCCGTACGGACGCACGGAAGGCCTCTGCGGCCGTGATGCGTTCCTCGGGGTGCCACGGGACGAGGTCCGGTGTGTTCCTGTGGACGGCCGCCGCCATCGCGCGCCACGGGTCGAGAGGAGCGACCGGTGCGTCCGAGCCGAGCTTCAGCGTCACACCCGCGTCGAGCAGGGAGCGGAACGGGAACGCGTCGTCGCAGCGGCCACTCCACAGAGCATCCATGGCCCGCCAGTCGTCGACCAGGTGCCAGGGCTGCACGCTGAGCGCTAGGCCCAGCCGCACGATCCGCGGGATCTCGGCACGTTCCACGAGCTGCGCATGCTCGACGGTGCCTGCGGCTCCGGACGCCTCGTACGCGTCGAGGACCTGGCTGAGGCAGGCGTCGCCGATCGCGTGGGTCGCGACGCTCAGGCCGTGCGCACGGGCTCGAGTCTGCATCGAGACGAGCTCGTCGAGCGAGTACGCGAAGTGGCCGTGCACGTCGCCCCGGGCATCGCGCACGCCCGCGGTGAGGCTGGACAGAGACCCGTCCGCGATGATCTTCAGCGACCCCATCCGGAGCAGCCCGTTGCCGCCGACAAGGTGGTCGCCGGTACGGAGGCCGGCGGAGACGACCTCGTCGAGCGTGCTCGGGAACACCCCCACGTCCACGCGGGGGAGCGCGACCCCCTCGGCGGCGAGCCGCTGCCAGGGGCCGAGGTGGTCGTCCATGACCAGGTCGACGACGCCGACGATGCCGAGCGCGAACATCTCGCGGATCCGGCGGAGACGCGCCTGAGCCAGTGACTGCGGGTCCTCGGTGACGCGGGGCATGAGCGCGAACCAGTCGGCCTCCGTACAGATGCCCGCGAACGACACCCCGTACAGCCGTTGCGCCGCACTGTTCAGCCAGCCGCTGTGCGCGTCTCCGGCCATGAGGACCACCGGATGCGAGCCGCTGACGGCGTCGAGCTCGGCGGTGACCGGCTCCCGCGACCACGCGGACAGACGGTGGCCGAAGCCGACGACGAGGGCGTCCTCGGGCCCGGTGAGGGCGGCGATGTGGTCGGCGACGAGGCGACAGGCCTCCGCCGGGTCACCCGTACCGGCCATGTCGACCCGGAGCGCCGTCTGTGCCCACTGCTCGAAGTGCGTGTGCTCATCCCACAGGCCCGGGGCGACCCACCTGCCGCCGCCCTCGACGACCTCGGCGCCATCACTGGCGAGGTCAACCCCGACCGCGGTGATGACACCGTCGGCCAGCATCACGTCGACGGGTTCGGCCGGCTCGCCGTCGAGGGGTACACGTCGTACGGATCGCAGCAGCGTCGCCATGTCAGACCTCCGCGCGAAGTCTAGGGCTGACGCGACGGTGCCCCCGGCACGGGTCCGGGGGCACCGAGATCTGGGTCAGCGCAGGTCGTCGTAGTTGTGGATCTTCGTGTTGT
>DAIEHO010000314.1 GCA_027353565.1 Propionibacteriaceae bacterium | reverse complement strand
CAGTCCCGCCATCGCCGCGAGACCGGCGACGGCGATCGTCATGCCGCCGCCCTGGCTCGTACCGAGCGCAGCGATCCGCGTGGCGTCGACCCGGGGGTCCTCCGCGGCCAGCTGCAGCATGCGCACCGCGTCCACGTACAGCCGGCGGTAGTAGTAGCGCGCGGGATCCTGGAGCCCGAGCGTCATCAGGCCCGGGAAGTGCATCTCGCCCGCCGCGGCATCCAGGTCCGGAGTCGTCGCGGTGAGCGACGGGGTGCGCCAGCCCTGCGCGCGTGACTCGAGCACGAAGTGCGCGTATCCGGCCGACGCGTACAAGGAGTCGTTGAACGGGTATCCGCGGCCGCCCGAGTAGCCGCAGTACTGGAGGACGGCCGGCAGAGGCTCGGACGTGCCGGCGGGAAGTCGGAGCCACGCCTGTACGCGCTGTCCGCCGTAGCCGACCCATGAGACGTCGTACACGTCGAGGGTCCGCATCGGGGTCGCGACAGGCACGATCCGTGCCTCCAGGGGGCGTGTCAACTCCGCGTCAAGGGTGTTCGCCCAGAACGCCTCGAAATCGTCGGCACGGGCGACTTCCGGACGGTACTGCTGGAGCTGGTCAGCGGTGAGGTCGAAGAAGGCCATGGCACGCAGACTAGCCTGAGAGGACTAGGGAAACCGGCCTCGGCGGGACACTCGTTGCGAGTTGCGCACATGTTTACGCACTCCTAGGGTTTGGTTAAGACTTTCTCATCTGAGGGAGTCCACTTGGGGAACTTTGGAGAGTTCATCGTGATACGTCTGTCGCGCGCGCGGCTGGCTCAGTTCATCGCAGCCCTGGCGGTGCTGATCAGCGCGCTGGCCTTGTCCTCCGGTTCGGCGCTCGCTGCGTCGCTCAGCGGAGCATTCACCACCATCCACGTCACGGCGGCTTCGGGCTCCGGCCCGATCTACCCGTGGGAGCAGGTCAGGGTGACGGCCGACTGGGCCGTCCCTGACAGGACCCCTGCGGGGACGACGTTCTCGCTCGCCTGGCCGACGGCCAAGCTGAGAGGTGTCAGCGGAAGCATGACGCTGAGGAACACGGCGGGGGCCGCGGTCGCGACCTGCACGCTGGGCACGGCCGGCCTCGACTGCGCCTTGACGTCGTTCGTGACGACGCACCCGTACACGATCAAGGGCTCCGTCTGGTTCACGCTGACCCAGGTCGACATCCCCGAGAACAGCACGGTGTCGATCCCGTTCACCTCGGGAACGACGAAGATCGTCGCGACGTACCCGACGACAGGGTCTGTGCCGAACAGCTTCACCGGCATCGACTACTACAAGGACGTGTGGGTCCACGACGGCGCCGTCACCTGGTACGTCTACCTGCCAGGTGGCAAGGGCGGTCAGACGGAGGACCACACCAACGTCGTCATCGAGGACACGCTCGGCGGCAACCAGACCTTCCTCCCCGGCACGTTCACCCTCGAGCACGGGACCACGCTGAACTCCGCGGGCACGTGGCCCATCTGGCAGACGGTCGCGAAGTCGCTGTACACCGTCACCCCGAGCAGGACCAACGCGTTCACGTTCAAGGCGCCGCTGCTCGCCAAGGGTGGGTGGTGGCGCCTCGTGTACGACGTCACGGTGGACCCCGGCTACAAGGGCCAGATCTCCAACACCGCCAAGTCCTCCTGGTGCGGGCACCAGCAGATGTCGACGACGCACACCGAGGTGTACCTCGAGGCCGGTGGCGTGGGCCAGGCTGAGGTCCGCGCCGTCTCGGTCGGCGACACCGTGTGGTGGGACAAGAACGGCGACGGCCTCCAGAACGACGGCCCGGGCACGGGCATCGCGGATGCCGTGCTGACGCTGACGGGACCGGACGGAAGACCGGTGACTGACATCTTCGGCACGGTCGTCACCCCGATCACGACAGGCCCCACAGGTGTCTACCTGTTCCAGAACCTCCCGCCGCTTCCTGCGGGGAGGCACTACACCGTGAGCGTCACGCCGCCGGCCGGCTACGCGCCCACGCTCGCGAACGTCGGCAAGGACCGAGCGGTCGACTCGTCCACCGGCTCCGCCGCGTCCATCGACCTGGTCAGTGACGGTGCGCAGGACCTGACACTCGACTTCGGATTCGTGAGACCTGCCGTGTCGGTCGGGGACTTCGTCTGGGTCGACAGCAACTCGAACGGCCTTCAGGATGCCGGGGAACCCGGCCTAGCGGGCGCCACTCTGGCTCTGTCCGGCCCGACCGGGCACGCTGTGACCGACGTCTTCGGCGACCCTGTGACCACGATCACGACGGGCGCATCGGGCCGGTACCTGTTCGGCAACCTGCCAGCGCTTCCGGCGGGTCAGCACTACACGGTGACGGTCACACCTCCTGCCGGCTACGCGCCCACGGCATCGAACGTGGGGAGCGATCGGTCGAACGACTCATCGACCGGCTCGGCAACGTCGAACGACCTGGTCGCCAACGGCGACAAGGACCTGAGCCTCGACTTCGGCTTCACCAGGATCCTGGCCTCGGTGGGCGACCGTGTCTGGCTCGACGCCAACCGCGATGGTCTGCAGACGAGCGGCGAGCCCGGGATCCCCGGGGTGACCGTGAAGCTGCTCCGGAACGGCGCCGTCATGGCGACGACGGCCACCGACGCCAACGGCTACTACGGCTTCGGCAACC
>DAIEHO010000306.1 GCA_027353565.1 Propionibacteriaceae bacterium | reverse complement strand
GACTCGATGGTCGTCGCCCTGACACTGGTGCCCGTGGTCGCCGCGGCGGCCGTGGTGGTCCCGGCAGACTTGAGGTAGGCGGCGAACACGTACGCGGTGCGACCGTTGTAGCTGACCTTGGTCCAGCCGTCCGTCGCGGGGCCGAGTGCGGTGACGCTGTTACCGGCGTACAGGAGGCCCACGACGCTCGTGCTCGTACTCGCGCCTGCACGTACGTTGACAGCGGTCGTCGCCGTCATCACCGAGTCGGCCACGGCAGCCGGACCGACGACGAGCCCGAGTCCTGACAGGCCGACCACGAGGGCGGCGGCAGCCCCCAGACCGCGTCCACCGCGCAGCACCATGTTCACGATAGAAGTTCCCCCTTCGTCGTCCGTGGCTCTTGTCACATGCGTCACAGGAGTCACATTCGGCACGTGTGCATCGTGTGTCTCATTGCTTCGAGACCATAGGCGTTTCTCAGATATCAGGCCATTTATGAAGAAAGTCTTCATAAATGCACGCTTAAATTACATCAATGTAATTCTTCAAGCGTCGGGGAATGGCGCTCAGAATGCCCGCGGGAAGGCCTGCGACAAGGTCTCAAGAGCGTCTCGAGAGTTTGCATGAGAATAACAACCGTGTAATTCACGGGGTCCGCGAGGGGTCCTCAGCGGATGAACCAGCTGCCGTCCTTGGAGCTGACCCAGACCGTGACGTGGGCGAAGACCGTCGGCGGGCACCACCCGGCCTTCAGAGAGCTCCGGTCCACGACGTCCACGCCCAGCTCGAGCGCCGCTGCGCGGAGGTCTCCTGCCGAGTGCTTGACGACGAGGGCGCGACGGGTGCGCTGTACGACGTTCACGGCGAGGGTGTCCATCATGTCGGGATCCATGGACCCTGTGACCACCACCAGAGGCCGGTCGGCGGCGGCAGCCTTCTCGACGAGAGGGAGCAGCTCCCGAACGGAGCCGACCTCCTCCACGACCACGACCAGAGGGTCGTGCAGAACCGCCCAGCCGGACTCCTGGTCGGTGACGAACCGTGGGTCCGCCCAGCCTGAGGCGAGCTGGGGGGCGGAGCTCGCGGTGGTGAGCCGTGTGCGCTCGTCATCGGCGATCGTCTGCGCCGGGGCGCCCTTCGGCGGCGTGTTCGCCTGCTCGGCGGACAGGTACGCGGGGGAGGCGACGTCGGTCAGGTGAGGGATCGGACGGCCAGGCGGCAGGCTCGCCTGCCTGCGGCGCTCGCGGGACCGCCGATCGGTGAGGAAGGCCAACGCCAGGGCGAGGACGCCGAACGTGGCCGCCCCCACGATGATGCGCCACTCCATGCACCCCAGCCTGCCATGGGGCTGGTACGGGTCCGCCGGAGGCGGGGAGGAGCCGCACGCCGGTGCAGGTGGCGACCCGGCGGGGCGAAGGCGACTAGAATCGCCACGCGCCTATAGCTCAGTCGGTCAGAGCAGCGTCCTTTTAAGTCGCGGGTCCCGGGTTCGAGCCCCGGTGGGCGTACCACTCACTCAGGTAGGTCGTCCGATGCCCAGGACCAGGCGATCCCGTACGCGTGACCGAGCTGCAGGTCGTCGAAGGCGACATCGATCGTCTCGGTCGTGACGAGGTCGCCCGACGAGGGGTCGCTGATCGTCGTCGGCAGGGTGCCGTTGAGGACCCATGCGGCCGAGCAGGAGCGCGGGTGGCCGAACGAGGCGCGGACGCCGAAGTGCTCGACCGGCCGCATCGGGACGATGGCGGCGATGGGCTGGATCCAGTGCCGGCCCGGCCAGGTGAACCGCACCACCGTGTCGAGCGTCTCGCCGATGCCCAGTGGCCGGGAGAGGCGGAACAGCAGCCTCCAGCTCGTGTCCGACAACGAGTCATGCCCCACGTACGTGCAGCCCACCAGGCCTTCGACGTGGAGCGCCTCACGGTCGCCGACCAGGGGGATCGAGACGATCTCGCCGATCTCGGTGAGGTGGTCGACCGCCGAGACCAGCGTGCGGGTGCTGGCGAACACCGGTCGGTCGTCGGAGACGTCGATGTCGACGTGGTACGAGACCCA
>DAIEHO010000294.1 GCA_027353565.1 Propionibacteriaceae bacterium | reverse complement strand
TCCTCGGCATGGTCGTGGTGCTCGTCTCCATCGTTTCGGCTGTGGTCTTCGCGGTCCGGTGGGACAGGCTGGCACAGAGGTTCCGGGCCCTTCAGCTGGCGCAGGACGAGCGCACGAGCGCGGCGCAGGAGCTGATGGCCGCCGCGGAGAAGCGAATGTCGGAGCTCGACCGGCGCAACAGCGACGAGCGTGACGACATTCGTGCGGAGCGGGAAGCGGTCGTGCGGCGAGAGAACCTCGTCGCCGAACGCGAGGCCAGGGTCACCGAGTCGCAGAGCGCGCTGGACGATCGCGCGGCGCGCGTCGACACCCTCGAAGCGGACCTTCGAGCGCGGGCGGCAGAGGTGGAGCAGGCGAACGCCAAGGCGATCCAGGAGCTGGAGCGGATCGGCGGTCTGACCCGCGAGAAGGCACTCGCCGAGGTCATGGAGATCGCGGAGCACGATGCACGACTGCGGGCGTCCGCCATCGCACGAGACATCGAGCAGGAAGCGCGAGCGACCGCCGAGCAGCAGGCGTCGCAGATCGTCGTGACCGCCATGCAGCGGCTGGCCACGGACCAGACGGCTGCGTCGGTGGTGACGGCTGTCGACCTTCCCAGCGAAGACATAAAGGGGCGCATCATCGGCCGTGAGGGCCGCAACATCCGCGCTTTCGAACAGGTCACCGGGGTGAACGTGCTCATCGACGACACCCCGGGAAGCGTGCTGCTGTCGTCGTTCGACCCCGTCCGGCGCGAGACCGCCCGGATCGCGCTGGAGGAGCTCGTCGCCGACGGGCGGATCCATCCGCAGCGGATCGAGGAGGCCTTCGAGCGAAGCCGTGTCGCCGTCGACGAGCGCATCGAGGCTGCCGCCCGGGAGGCCCTCGACAGCGTCGGGATCAGTGATCTCCACCCCGAGCTCGTACCGGTCGTGGGCGCACTGCGCTATCGCACATCCAACGGGCAGAACGTGCTCGCGCACCTCGTCGAGTGCGGCCACCTGGCCGGGTTGATCGCCGCGGAACTGGGCCTCGACGTGGCGTTCTGCAGACGCGCGGCGTTCCTCCACGACCTCGGCAAGGCGGTCACGCACGAGCACGAGGGTTCGCACGCCCTCGTCGGCGCCGACCTGGCCCGTCGGCACGGGGAGCACCCCGACATCGTCCACGCCATCGAGGCGCATCACAACGAGGTCGAGCCGCGGACGGTCGAGGCCGTTCTCGTCCAGGTCGTGGACTCGATCAGCGGCTCACGGCCGGGCGCGCGCCGGGAGAGCCTCGAGGCCTACGTCCATCGGCTGGAGCGGCTCGAGAAGATCGCCACCTCGCACGAGGGCGTCGAGCGTGCCTTCGCCGTACAGGCGGGGCGGGATGTCCGGGTGATGGTGTCGCCGGCCGTTCTCGACGATGCGCAGGCGGCCGCGCTGGCCCGCCAGATCGCCAAGGAGATATCGGACGAGCTGACGTTCCCCGGCCAGATCCGCGTCACCGTCGTGCGCGAGAGTCGGGCGACCGAGATCGCCTCCTGACGCGTCGCCAGCGTCCCTGAGGCTGCGAGATCGCATCCTGAGGTGTTGGCGCCGTCGTCGCATAGAGTGTGCGGGCCATGATCGAGACCAGTGAGCCCCGCACCTACCGCGTCGTCACGTACGGCTGCCAGATGAATGTCCACGACTCCGAGCGGATCTCGGGGCTGCTCGAGGACGCCGGGTACGTGTCGGCACCTGGCGACGAGGCCGACGTCGTCGTGTTCAACACCTGCGCCGTGCGAGAGAACGCCGACAACCGCCTGTACGGGAACCTGGGGCACCTCGCGCCGGCGAAGGCTGCTCGTCCCGGGATGCAGATCGCCGTCGGCGGGTGCATGGCGCAGAAGGACCGCGACGTCATCGTCGCCAAGGCCCCGTGGGTCGACGTGGTCTTCGGAACTCACAATGTGGGAGCGCTGCCCGTCCTGCTGGAGCGTGCCCGGATCGAGCAGGTGGCACAGGTCGAGATCCTCGAGACCCTGGACCGCTTTCCGTCGACGCTGCCCTCGCGCCGCGAGAGCCCCTATGCGGGCTGGGTCGCGATCAGCGTGGGCTGCAGCAACACCTGCACGTTCTGCATCGTTCCGAGTCTCCGCGGCAAGCAGACCGACAGGCGGCCCGGCGACATCCTCGCTGAGGTCCAGCAGCTCGTGGCCGACGGGGTGCAGGAGGTCACGTTGCTGGGCCAGAACGTCAACGCCTACGGACTGGACATCGGCGACCGCGATGCGTTCGCGAAGCTGCTTCGTGCCTGCGGTGAGGTCGACGGGCTGCGCCGGGTGCGCTTCACGAGCCCGCATCCCAAGGACTTCACCGACTCTGTGGTCGAAGCCATGGCGGCGACGCCGAACGTCATGCCGAGCCTGCACATGCCGCTCCAGTCGGGCTCAGACGACGTGCTGCGCCGGATGCGCCGCTCGTACAGGTCGGAGCGCTACCTCGCGATCCTGGACCGTGTCCGGCAGTCCATGCCTGAGGCCGCCATCACGACGGACATCATCGTGGGCTTCCCGGGCGAGACGGACAAGGACTTCGAAGACACCCTCGCCGTCGTCCGCGAGGCCCGCTACGCGGCCGCGTTCACGTTCCAGTACTCGATCCGTCCCGGCACGCCGGCCGCGACCATGCCGGACCAGGTGCCCCCGAAGGTGGTGACGGAGCGGTACGACCGGCTGGTCGACCTCGTCGGCGAGATTGCGCTCGAGGAGAACCGCAGGCTGGTCGGCTCCGAGGTCGAGGTCATGTTCGCCGACGGGGAGGGCCGCAAGGATGCGGCCACACGCCGCATGTCGGGCAGGGCCCGCGACAACCGGCTCATCCACGTCGCGGTCGACGAGGACCACCTGCCAAGACCCG
>DAIEHO010000340.1 GCA_027353565.1 Propionibacteriaceae bacterium | reverse complement strand
GGCCTCAGGGTTCAGCCGTCCGTCCGGACCGGTCAACGGCACCCATGCCGTCAGCTCCGACTCACCCACGACGCTCACCACGATACCCCTGTCACATCCTCGCGGGCCGGGACTCGGCTTGTACAGCACGGAGACGGGATCCTCATGCGGCGCCTCGAGAAGCGGACGTAGGAGGCGCATGCCGGGCACCTCGAGCCTTGACCGTGCCTCGCCGCCGTGGGGACACGCAGAAGGGCCCGGCCGAAGCCGGGCCCTTCGTGGTGCTAGGTCAGGTCAGAGAACGTTGATGTTCGCAGCCTGGGGGCCCTTCGGGCCCTGGGTGGTGTCGAAGGACACGCGGTCGCCCTCGTTGAGAGCGCGGAAGCCGTTCGAGTTGATCGCGGAGAAGTGCGCGAACACGTCGGCGGAGCCGTCCTCCGGAGCGATGAAGCCGAAGCCCTTGTCGGCGTTGAACCACTTAACGGTGCCAGTAGCCATGATTTCTCCTTATGTAGGAAGCGGAGCACCCGCGGTCGCGGAGCTCAGGTGATGCAGCTGCAATGAACGCTTCCCGCAAGGACTACCCACACTGGTGGAAACCAGCGGTTCTACCAAACAAGTAAACGAAAATTCCAAACAACAACGATCTGAGACTACCAGGCAAGATCTCGGAGCACGAATCGGCGCCCAACCGGCGCGCCGGTCAGGGTTCCAGGATGGCGTCCATGAGCTCGGCTGTACGCAGGGCGGTACGGCCGGTGCTCGGGCAGCGTCCCGTCCCGCGGAGCTCGTCGAGGATCGTGGCGACGAGGGGTCCGTGGACGTGCGGCGGGTCGCTCACCTCGTACAGCTGAGTCGACTCCCCCTCGCTCAGGTCGCGGCGGACAACCCGGATCGGGGTCGGTGAGAAGCTGGCGAAGCTGAGAGTCCCCTTCTCCCCCGCGATCACCGTCTCCTCCAGGCCATCGGGGGTCCCGAACGCCCAGGACCCCGACGCCACGACGTCGCCGAACCGGTACGTGGCAGCCACAGCATGCCCGTCGCTCGAGACCGTACCGGCGGCTGCCGAGGCTGGTCCGAGCAGGTGGTCCAGCACGTCGAGAGTGTGGCAGGCGGTCTCGTAGAACTCACCGCCGCGGTTGACCTGAGGATCCCAGCGCCAGCCGGTGAAGTCGGCGGGCTTGCGCCACGTGGTCTGCACGGACAGCAGGCGACCCAGCGTCCCCGCACCCAGCAGCTCGCGAATCCTGTCGAACCGGGGCAGGGCCCGCCGGTAGTACGCAACCCAGAGCCGACCGTCTGCCGCGTCCGCCGCCTCTACCATGCGTCGGCACTCGACCGAGGACATGGCCATGGGCTTCTCGACCAGCACGTGCTTGCCGGCCTCGAGGGCGGCGATGGCGTACTCGGCGTGGGTCGCCGTGGGTGTCGCGACGTAGACCGCGGTGACATCCGGGTCGTCGATCACCGCCCGTGCGTCGGTTGACCATCGGAGGACCCCGTGCCGCTCAGCGAAGTCACGGGCTTTGTCCGCGTCGCGTCGCATGACGTGGACGACGTCCGAGTCTGGGGCACGGAAGATCTCCGGCGCCGCCTTCACCTCGGTGACGTCCCCGACCCCGATGACTCCCCAACCGATCATGACGACATCCTGCTCTTGAGCCGTGCACCTCGGCGTGCTCGTCTGCGGACTGAGCAAGGGGCTCTCGTCATGCGTCGCCGAGCGTGAGGGCTTCGGCCTCCCGCCGCGAGCCCAGCGCGACGGCGCTGTGGTGCGGGGCGGCGTCGAGGGCGTGAATCGCCCCACGGATGGTCCACAGGACACACATCGCGGCGAACACCGCGCCCGCGCCGACGAAGAACGGCACGTGGGCCGACCGCTCCCCCAGCACACCGGCGAGCCAGGGCGCGATCGCACCGCCGATGAACCGGACGAAGCTGTACGCGGAGGACGCCACGGACCGCTCCACCGGCGAGATCTTCATCACGGTCTCGGTGATGAGCGTGTTGTTGACGCCCAGCGCGGCCCCGGCCAGGACGGTACAGACGACCAGCACGGTGCGGTTGCCGGTGAACAGACCCATGACGAGAAGGAGCAGCATGAACATGCCGAGCGAGCCCACGATCCCCTTGGCCGTACCGACGCGCCGTTGGATCCTCGGAGCCACCACCACCGACGACAAGGCGAGAAGCAGACCCCATCCGAAGAAGACCCAGCCCACGCCGTGCGCGTCCATGTTGAGCGGGAACGGCGTGAAGGCCAGCAGCGTGAAGAAGCCGAAGTTGTACAGGAAGGCCGTCAGTCCCACGGTGAGCAGGCCCCGGTGCCGCAGGGCTTTGAGCGGTGCCGAGATGGGGTGGGATGAGCGTGCGGGCTGCTCCTCGGCAGCGTGACAGCGGTGGCCACCAACGCGATCGTCATCAGCGCGCTCACGCCGAAGAACGGGAAGCGCCACGACAAGGATCCGAGGACGCCGCCGAGGAGTGGTCCGGCCGCGATCCCGAGACCGAGCGCGGCCTCGTACAGGATGATCGCCTGCCCGACGGAGCCCACCGACGCGGACACGATCGTCGCCAGGGCAGTGGCGATGAACAAGGCGTTCCCGAGCCCCCAGACGGCTCGGAAGGCGACGATCCCCGGTATGGCGTTCTGCGCGCCCGCCAGCCCTGCGCCGACGATGATGATCGCGAGCCCGATCAGAAGAGTGCGTTTGGCTCCGAGCCGGCTGGACACGTATCCCGCGATCAGCATCGCGACCGCCATCACCCCGTTGTACGAGGTGAACAGCAGCGATACCTGTGACGGCGTTGCGGACAGGTCGTCTGCGATCGGCTTGAGGATCGGGTCGACGAGTCCGATCCCCATGAACGCGATCACGCAGGCGAATGCCACGGACCACACGGTCTTCGGTTGACGCCTCGGCATGGGGTTCCTTCCGGTTCAGCGGATCGGGTCGGAGCTGCTCAACAGCCGTTCGAGGAGCGCGACTCCCCGCCGCAGCTCTTCGCGCTCGGATGAGGAGAACAGGTCCAGGGCGGGGGCGAGGGTCACAGCGCGCGCCTGCCGGGCTCGAGCCAGGACGTCGGGTCCGGCCGGTGTCAGCTGTACGGGAGTGGCGCGGCCGTCCGATGCGTCGTGGAGTCGCTCGGCGAGCCCCGCCCCGACCAGCTTGTTGACCTGGGCGGTGGTGCCCGGCTGGCTGCTGTGATCGGCGGTGGCGAGGGCCGTGACCCTCGCGGGCTCGTACTGCTCGATGAGGGCGAGGAGCCGTAGCTGAGCCGCCGGAACCTCGAAGCGTGCGTTCAGGTTGGCCCACCTGTTGGCGCGCGCAACCGTTCGCAGCAACTCGTCGGCCAGCGTTCCGTTGTCCACGCGGGGAGCATATATAACAAAGTGATGTTGTCCAAGCGGTCGGGTCGGCGACGGCGCGGAGTCCCGGGGGTGTTTCCCCGTGGCCGTTAGAGTCGGTCCGGTGAGGATCTCGTCGGGTGACACGCTCCTGGACCGGACGTTCTTCGTCAGCTTGATGCTGAAGCTCGCCGACGGCGTGCTCGAGCTCGTCGGTGGGGCCGCCCTTCTGGTGCTGAGCCCGCTCCAGATCCGGACCGCCGTGGCGGCGGTGACGCGTGGGGAGCTCACGGAGGACCCGAACGACCTGGTCGCAAACCTGCTCGTCCGGTACGCGGGTCAGCTGAACGTCTCGCTGACGACCTTCGGGGCCTGGTACCTCCTCGTGCACGGAGTGGTGAAGGTCATGCTCGTGGCCCCGGTGCTGCGGGACCACCTGTGGGCCTACCCCTGGCTGATCGGGTTCCTGGTCGCCTTCATCGGCTACCAGAGCTACGAGCTCGTCGTCCACTTCTCGTGGGGGCTCCTGCTGCTGACGCTGTTCGATGTCTTCATCGTGTACCTGACGCTCCGCGAGTACAGGCGGCACAAGGCCCTGCGCCAGTCGGGTCCGAGCACCTCGTCCGCCGCCGCCGAGAGCTAGGTCTCGGCGGGAGCGCTCGCCTCGCCTGGTCGGAGCCACGCCCGCCGACGACCGCCGGCCCGCTTATCGGCAACGGCGCTAGAATCGTCGCGGGTGATGGATCCCACCCGGGTCGACCTGTTCCTCCCGCACCGCCGCCAGGCTGATGGTTCCTCTGGACGA
>DAIEHO010000251.1 GCA_027353565.1 Propionibacteriaceae bacterium | reverse complement strand
TGGGCGCTTCGCGGTTCGCCACCAAGGGCCGCAAGGGCTGACGGCACCACAGCCCGAGGGTGCCGCTCACGACCAGCGGCACCCTCGGGCGCACTCGGTGACGGTTCGTACGGACCGACCGCCGGTATCGTGGGCCATGCTCGTCTCACCCAGCCGGTGCTCGTTGCCAACCTGCGCCGGGGCTCCTAGGTTGAGCGAGCCCGTTCTCACCTGGGGATGTGTGGCGAGGCGTTGGGGGAATTTCATCGTGAAGCACTGGTCTCGTGGGCGGCTGGCCGTCCTGATGGTCGCACTGGTCGTGCTGATCGCGGCCGTGGTCGGCGGCGTGACGTGGATCATGAGCTCACGCTCGGCGAAGACGGCACCGCTCAACGGGGCGTTCTCGAACATCGTCGTCACGGCCGCCGCGGGGTCGGGACTGATCTATCCCTGGAAGCAGGTCAGGGTCACCGCCGACTGGAAGGTGCCTGACAGGACGCCGGCAGGGACGACCTTCTCCCTCAGCTGGCCGGTTGCTCAGCTCAAGGGCGTCGGCGGCACCCTGTCGCTCAAGAACGAGAACAACGACACCATCGAGAACTGCGTCCTGTGGGCATCGAGCCTCGACTGCGTCCTCACGTCGTTCGTCACCACCCACCCCTACAACATCCAGGGCACCGTGTGGTTCACGTTGACCCAGGTGAACATCCCCGAGAACTCGACCATCACCATCCCCTTCGCATCCGGCACGACCGCCGAAGCCGTGCGCTACGTGACGACCGGGTCCGTGGCGAACACGTTCACCGGCATCACGTACTACAAGGACGTCTGGGTCCACGACGGCAAGGTGACCTGGTACGTCTACCTACCGGGTGGCACGTCGGGGCAGGCCACCGACTACACGAACGTCGTGGTCGCGGAGATGTTGGGCGGCAGCCAGGACTACCAGCAGACGTTCCTCCCCGGGACGTTCTCGCTGGATCACGGGACCAAGCTGAACCCCGCCGGCACCTGGCCCGTGTGGGAGACCGCATCTCCCAGGCTGTACACGGTGACCCCGAGCAGCTCGGGTGCGTTCACGTTCGCCGCCCCGAAGCTGGCCGCGGGCGGCTGGTGGCGTCTCGTGTACGACGTCACGGTGGTGCCCTCGACATACAAGGGGTCGATCTCCGACACCGCGAAGGCATCGTGGGACAAGCAGAGCCCCCTGACGGCGACGTACTCCGAGGTCTACGTGGAGGGCGGCGGCACGGGGAACGGCCACGCACGCTAGGTCGTCGGCGCCTCGACGGCTCGTGGCCGTCCGCGGCGTCCGCGTTGCACGTGCCCACCGCCGATGGCACAGTGACGTGCGTGGCGAGCGACGCGTTGGGGCGTGAGGTGGCCACGTACGTCGACCACCTGCGTGTCGAACGCGGACTCAGCATCAACACGCTCGCGGCCTACGGGCGGGACCTCGACCGGTACGCCACCTGGATCCGGTCGCGGGGGATCGACGACCCCGGCGCCGTCACGGGCGAGACGCTCGAGCTGTACGCGACCTCGTTGAGGGCACCCACGGACGGCGAGCCCGTACTCGCGCCCGCGAGCATCGCCCGCATGCTTGCCGCGGTGCGAGGGCTGCACCGGTTCTGGGCGATCGAGCACGTGACCGCTGACGACCTCGGCCGCTACCTCACACCGCCGAAGGCGACGCGGCGGCTGCCGAAGGCGTTGTCGGTCGACGAGGTGCAGCGCCTCATCGCGGCCGCCGGATCCGACGGCGAGTCGCCCGCGACGACGTCGGCGCAGCTCTGCGACGTGGCCCTCACCGAGCTGCTGTACGGGACCGGCGGGCGCATCAGCGAGATCGTGGCGCTCGACGTCGACGACCTCGAGCGGTCGCTGAGCGACCCGTCCCTGGGGCTTAGGCTCATCGGCAAGGGCGACAAGGAGCGGCTGGTCCCGCTGGGCTCGTACGCGCGGTCCGCCGTCGAGGCCTGGCTCGTCCGTGGCCGTCCCGCACTTGCGTCGCGGGCTGCCAGAGCGACCCCGGCGCTGCTGCTCAACGAGCGGGGCGGAAGGCTGACCCGGCAGAGCGCGTTCAACCGGGTCCGGGCGGCAGCGCAACGCGCGGGGATCTCCTCGGAGGTGTCGCCGCACAGCCTGCGCCACTCCTATGCCACGCACCTCCTGGACGGTGGTGCCGATGTCCGGGTGGTCCAGGAGCTGCTCGGACACGCCTCCGTGACGACGACGCAGATCTACACCCTGGTCACCGTCGACCATCTCCGCGACGTCTACCGGGAGGCGCACCCGCGCGCCCGCGACGTGGTGCCGGGCCCGCCGCGACAGACATCCTGACGGCTCGCCCATGGATGTCCCGGCGTCCTACAGCGTCAGCACTAGGGTTGTTGCAAAGGCGACAAATCACCACGAGGAGCTCCGTTGGCCAGAGGCGACCAGGAGGAACTGTCGGTCGGGATGCTGGGTCCGACGGGCAGGCCGTGGCCCGATCTTCCGGCGGCCCGTCCGCCGCGACCCGGCACGAAGCACGGGCTCGTGTTCGCGATGTGCAACCAGAAGGGCGGGGTCGGCAAGACGACGACCACGATCAACCTGGGCGCTGCGCTCGCGGAGACCGGGCGCAAGGTGCTGCTCGTCGACTTCGACCCGCAGGGGTCGGCGTCCGTCGGCCTGGGCGTGAACCCGCACACCCTCGAGCGCACGATCTACAACCTGTTGCTCAGCCGTACCATCGACGCCGCCGACATCATCGTGCCGACGGGCGTCGAGAACATGGACATCCTGCCCGCCAACATCGACCTCTCCGCCGCCGAGCTGCAGCTCGTCAGCGAGGTGGCCAGGGAGCAGACCCTCAAAAGGGTCCTCGACCGGCTGCGGGGGGACTACGACATCATCCTCATCGACTGCGCCCCGTCACTCGGTCTCCTGACCGTCAACGCGCTGACCGCGGCGGACAAGGTGATCACACCGCTGGAGTGCGAGTTCTTCGCGCTGCGCGGGATCGCCCTGCTCACCGACACGGTCAACAAGGTCAAGGATCGACTCAACCCGGACCTCGAGATGCTGGGCATCCTCGGGACGATGTTCGACTCGCGCACCCTGCACGGCCGGGAGGTTCTCGACCGTGTCGTCCAGGCGTTCGGGGAGACGGTCTTCCACACGGTGATCCGCCGCACGATCAAGTTCCCTGAGACCACCGTGGCGGGCGAGCCGATCACCACCTACGCGCCGACGTCGAGCGGCGCCGAGCAGTACCGAACCCTGGCTCGAGAGGTGCTGGCACGATGCCCAGACGCGTAAGCCTTCCAGGAGCGAGCGAGCTCTTCCGCGGCAGCCAGGACTCCGCCGAGGAGACGGCAGCCGGTACGGCCTCGGGCCGGATCCGTCACGACGAGAAGATCACCGTGTACGTGTCCGCCGACGAGCTGATCAGGCTCGAGCAGGCACGCCTCACGTTGCGCGCACAGGGCATCGCGGTCGACCGCGGTCGCCTCGTCCGCGCCGCCATCGCCGCAGCGCTGGCCGACCTGGAGGAGAACGGCGACTCGTCGGACGTGATCGCTCGACTCGGGGACTGATGTCCGAGTCAGTCGTCGGAGCCCGGGCGGAGCAGTTCTCGGTCCACCTGGACAACTTCACGGGCCCGTTCGACCTGCTGCTCCAGCTGATCTCGCGCCACAAGCTCGACGTCACCGAGATCGCGCTCGCGGCCGTCACCGACGAGTTCATCGGTCACATCCGGTCCCAGGGCGTCCACTGGGACCTCGAGCAGACGAGCCAGTTCCTCGTGGTCGCGTCGACGCTGCTGGATCTCAAGACCGCCCGGCTCCTGCCCCAGGGCGAGGTCGAAGACCCGGAGGACCTGGCGCTCCTGGAGGCCCGGGACCTGCTGTTCGCGCGGCTCCTGCAGTACCGGGCCTTCAAGCAGGTGGCCGCGTGGATCGACGAGACGCTCGCCACGGAGGGGCAGCGCTACGTCAGGCCCGGTGGCCTCGAGCCGGAGTTCTCGGCGCTGCTCCCCGACGTCGAGCTCGACCTCTCGCCGGACGGCTTCGCGGCTCTCGCGGCTCGGGCGATGGAGCCTCGGACGATGGCGGAGGTGTCCCTCACCCACATCCACCAGGTACGTGTCAGCGTCGCGGACCAGGCAGTGGTCGTCGCGGAGCGTCTCCGGAGGTCGGGTTCTGCGACCTTCCGGGCGCTCATCGCGGATGCGCCGGACAAGCTCACGGTGGTCGCTCGGTTCCTGTCGCTGCTCGAGCTCTTCCGGAGCGGATCCGTCCAGTTCGAGCAGATGACGCCGCTGGGTGAGATCGTTGTCCGTTGGACCGGCACGACAAGCGGCGAGGTTGAGGTCTCCGACGAGTTCGACGAACCCCAGGTGCCGGTGAGCGAGGAGTGAGATGACGGAGCAGGCAGAGGCAGCTGAGCTGTCCGACGAGGCACTGTCGGGTGCGGTCGAGGCGTTGCTGCTCATGGCCACGGAGCCCATGCCGGCGGTCGAGCTGGCCCAGGCGCTCAAGACGCCGGTCACCAGGGTCGAGGCGACA
Source organism: Propionibacteriaceae bacterium (assembly GCA_027353565.1). Taxonomy (GTDB): domain Bacteria; phylum Actinomycetota; class Actinomycetes; order Propionibacteriales; family Propionibacteriaceae; genus Fen-668. Next base: position 6,584 of record DAIEHO010000251.1, on the reverse strand, counting down.
CTGGCAGAGCTCGTGCGCTTCTACATCGAGACCAGGCGTGGCTTCGAGCTGCGCCACGCCGGCGGGGGCTGGCGCTACGCGACCCGGCCGGAACACGCGTCCGTGATCTCCGCGTACGTGCTCGAGGGCCAGCACGGCCGCCTGTCGCAGGCCGCGCTCGAGACGCTCGCCGTCATCGCCTATCTCCAGCCCGCGAGTCGGAGCCGCATCTCCGCCGTACGGGGCGTCAACGTCGACGGCGTCGTCCGCACGTTGCTGGCGCGCGACCTCATCACCGAGACTGGACGCGACCCGATCTCCGGCGCCGTCCTGTTCACCACGACTGCGTACTTCCTCGAGCGCATGGGACTCACGTCGCTCGACGACCTGCCGCCGTTGGCGCCGCACCTGCCGGACGCCACGACGCTGGAGGCCGAGCTGCTCGCGGCCACCCAACCGATGTCATCATCCATTTCCCCTGAGGAGCCCCATGACCCCGACAACGCGTAGCCCCGGGAGTTCGCCCGGCGACGAGTCGCCACGAGACGGCGACGACATGTACGACGACGACCAGCCCGCCGAGGTGAACCTCAACGAGACCGAGGGCATACGGCTGCAGAAGGTCCTCGCCCAGGCGGGGGTCGCCTCGCGGCGGGCGAGCGAGATCCTCATCGACCGGGGACGCGTCGAGGTGAACGGCCAGACGGTCAGGGAGCAGGGCGTTCGGGTCGACCCCGAGCGGGACGTGATCCGTGTCGACGGTGCGAGGATCCCCCCGCCGCGCCGGCACGTGTACCTCGTGGTGAACAAGCCCCGCGGCGTCGTGTCGACGCTGTCCGACCCTGAAGGCAGGCCCACCCTCGCCGACCTCATCGAACGGCGCAAGGAGCGTCTGTTCCATGTCGGGCGTCTCGACACCGACACCGAGGGGCTGATCATCCTCACCAACCACGGCGAGTTCGCCCACCGGCTGGCGCACCCGTCGTACGAGGTCGAGAAGACCTACCTGGCCGAGGTCGAGGGAATCATCGACGCCCACGAGCTCAAGAGGCTGCGTGGCGGGCTCGTGCTCGACGACGGCCCCGTCAAGCCCGACAAGGTGACCGTGAAGAGCCGCGGCGCCGACAAGTCGCTCGTCGAGGTCACGCTGCACGAGGGGCGCAACCACATCGTCCGGCGCATGTTCGACGCCGTCGGGCATCCGGTGCGGCGGCTCTCCCGGATCCGCATCGGACCGGTACGACTCGGCCAGCTCGCCCAGGGCGCGTCGCGTGAGCTGACCTCCGCGGAGCTCGGTGCCCTGCTCGATGCAGTCAAGCTCTGACTCCCCACGTCGTGAACTGGGCTCTCAGCGGACTCCGGTACCCTTCCCGGGTGCACATGTTTAGCCGCCGCCGCGTAGGTGGCCTGGTCGTCGCGCTGCTGACCCTTCTCCTGTCCGCCTGCCACTCCGGGGCGACTCCCACGGCCAGCGCGTCGCCCACCGACACCCAGTTCGTCCCGACCGCGTCGGCGAGCGCGTCCGGCAGCGCGTCGGCGAGCCCGTCGACGCACCCGTCGATCACGCCCTCGACGAACCTGGACGGGATCTCGGTGACCGGCGACTTCGGCAAGCCCCCGACGGTCAACATCCCCGCGCCCTGGGCCATCGACAAGACGCAGTCGAAGACGATCGTCCAAGGCACGGGCGGCACGGTGACCGCGAGCTCCATGATCGAGGTCAACTACTGGGGGGCCAACGGCTACACGGGCAAGGTGTTCGACGAGAGCTTCAGCGCCAACAAGCCCATCTCCTACGCTGTGAGCGGCTTCATCACCGGTTTCCAGACCGGTGTCATCGGCCAGAAGGTCGGCAGCCGGGTCCTCATCGGCATCACCGGTCCCGACGGGTACGACTCCAGCGGCGGCAACGCCAACATCGGCATCCAGGTCGGCGACTGCCTGGTCTTCGTCGTGGACATCCTGTCCGTCTCGGCCACGGGACCGTCCGGTGCCACCGTGACCCCGCCCCCTGACCTGCCGACCGTCTCGGGCGACCTCAAGGCCCCGGTGGTCACGATCGACACCAAGGCGACCCCGCCCAGCACCCTGACGGTCCAGCCGCTCATCAAGGGCACGGGCAAGGCCGTCACCGCCGCGTCGACGATCCGCGTGGACTACGCCGAGTACGCGTGGAGCACCGGGAAGCTCGTCAAACAGACGTACGGCTACGCACCTCTCGACGGCGCGCTCAGCTCGACGATCCCCGGATGGCAGACAGGCCTCGTCGGACAGACTGTCGGCAGCCGGGTGCTGCTCATCGTGCCGCCCGCCCAGGCGTACCCCTCAGGCGACCCGCGCATCAACATCAAGCCTGGCGAAACCATGGTCTACGTCATCGACATCCTCTTCTCCTACGAGTGATGCGGCTGAGGTGCCACGACCCAAGGGCTGCGCGGTAGCGAGGACGGGTCGAAACGCCCGAGGAGATCGGCAGGGGTGACGCTCTCGCCGGTCTCTGCAAGGCCGAGCGAGACGGCCAGCGCCGTGAGGACCGCAGCGGGACCTACACCGATGCCGGCCAGGTCGGACATCGTCACCGCGCCGTCTCGCTTGGCCAGACGTCTGCCGTCCGGGCCGACTGCCAAGGGGACATGTGCGTACGTGGGCGGGGTGAACCCCAAGCGGTGCGCCAGCCACGCCTGACGCGGGACGCTCGAGAGCAGGTCCGCGCCACGGACCACCTGGTCGACGCCCTGAGTGCCGTCGTCGACCACGACAGCCAGGTTGTACGCGTACGTGCCGTCGCCGCGTCGGAGCACGAAGTCGTCGACGACACCTGTCACCGGTCCGTACAGGTCGTCACTGGCCGTCCATGTGACGCCACCGGCTCGTACGCGTAGAGCGGCGGGTCGCTCGGCCCGCCTCGAGGCACGTTCAGCCGCGGTGAGGTCACGGCAGGTGCCCCGGTACGGTCGGTGGCCGTCACCGTGCGGCGCCTGTGCGGACGCGGCGATGTCGCGGCGCGAGCAGTAGCACTCGTACACGTCGAGCTGCGAGAGCGCCGTCTCGTACAGGGGAAGCCGGTCGGACTGATGGACGACCTCGCCGTCGTGGTCGAGGCCGAGTGCGGCGAGGTCCGCCAGCTGACGCTGCGCGACCCCGTCGGCGGCCGCGACACGCATCTGGTCGAGATCCTCGATCCGCAGCAGGAAGCCACGGCCGGTGGACCGCGCGAACAGCCACGCGAGCAGCGCGGTCCGGAGGTTCCCCAGGTGGAGGTCCGACGTCGGCGACGGGGCGAACCGGCCGGCCATGGGACCTCCTCGGTCGGGGTGGCGCGGGCAATCCGGTGCCACCGATGCAAGACTGACCCAAGCGTAGGAGAGGAGGGGCATGGCGCCGCGCAAGACCGAACGTCAGCTCAACCTGGTGATCTGCCTGCTGGCCGCCCGCCGGTACCTGACCCGCGAGAAGATCCGCGACTCCGTCGAGGGATATCAGGGTCTGTCGGACGTCGCGTTCCAGCGGATGTTCGAGCGCGACAAGGACGACCTCCGCGATCTCGGCATTCCCATCGAGACAGGCTCGAACGACTCGTACTTCGACGACGAGCAGGGCTATCGGATCCTGCCCGGCGACTTCGAGCTGCCGCCCGTCGAGTTCACGCAGGGCGAGCAGGTGGCCCTCGGGATCGCCGCCCACGTGTTCGACGGTGCGGCACTCGCGCCGCAGGCGACCTCGGCGCTCGGGAAGCTCCAGGCCGCCGGCGTCGAGCTGTCCACGACCGGCTTCGTGCAGCCGCGACTGGGCGGCGACGACGAGGCAGTCGGTGTGGTCTGGGAGGCCATCTCGGGACGGCGCCGGATCCGTTTCGACTACCGCGAGCGCGGACTGACCCGTGTCGTGGAGGCCTGGGGCGTGCTCGTCCGGCGAGGAGTCTGGTACGTGTACGGGAGGGACCGCGACCGCGAGGCGCCGCGCATGTTCCGGCTGTCGCGGGTCGTGGGGGTGGTCGAGGCGCTGGAACCGGCGCAGGCGTACGACCTGCCCGACCGGAGCGTCGTCGAGGCGGCTGCGGCCTCGCTCGAGCCGACGGCCGTCACCGACACGGCGGTCGTGGCGATCCGCGGCACGGCTGCGCCCGCCCTGCGTCGGCGAGGTTCGGTGCTGAGCGCCGCCGCGCCCGAGGGCTACACCGCGTACGCCGTCCCGTACGGCTCCGTCCAGGAGATCGCCGACCAGGCCGCGGCGGCAGCCCCGGATGCACTCGTGCTCGCACCGGACGAGGTCCGCGACGCCACCTTGGGCAGGCTCCGCGCGGTCGCCGGGCGGCTGCTGTCGACGGAGCGCCCATGAGCACCAGTGCTGACCAGGTCGCCCGGCTGCTGGCGCTCATCCCGTACCTCCGGGCACGTCCCGGCATCACCATCGCCGAGGCGGCTGCGGCGTTCTCGCTCACGCAGAAGCAGCTCATGTCCGACCTGTGGGTGGCGTTCATGTGCGGCCTGCCCGGCGGGATGCCCGGCGACCTCATCGAGGTCGACATGGATGCCGTCGAAGGTGAGGGGGTCATCCGGCTGAGCAACGCCGACATCCTGTCCAAGCCGCTGCGCCTCGCGCCGCACGAGGTGGGCACGCTCCGGCTGGCACTCCAGGCCGTACGAGAGATCGCAGGGCCGGAGTCGTACGCGGCCATCGACTCGGCGAGCGCCAAGCTGGCGACGATGTCGGGGCACGACGGACCGGTGGCGGTCGTGTCGATGGTCACGGGGGACGAGACCGTACGGCAGGCGCTCGTCGACGCTCTCGAGGCGCGACAGCGGGTCCGGCTCACGTACGAGGGCGGGGCGCGGGGCGACACCACGGAACCGGTCGTCGATCCAGCGGCGATCATGATGCGCGACGGCTACGCATACCTCGAGGCATGGTCGCTCGACCGGAGCGGGTGGCGTTCGTACCGTCTGGACCGGATTGTGGCCGTCGACCCCACCGGGGCAGGCCGAGAGGACCACGGCACGCCGCCGGAGCGCACGGAGTGGCTGTCCGACGCCGCCGCGGAGGTCACCCTGCGCGTCGAGGACCCCGCCTGGTGGATCACGGAGAGCTACCCGACGTCGTCGATCTCGGGCAGTCTCGTGACGTTGCGCGTCGTCGACCCCCGATGGCTCCGGCAGCTCGTGCTGCGGCTGGGCGCAGACGCCGAGGTCGTCGACCCGCCCGCCGCCCAGGACGAGGCCGTACTCGCCGCCAGGGAGGCCCTGAAGCGGTATGAGGCCTGGTCGGGGTCGGGCGGCGTGGTCGCGGACGAGCGCTCGGTGTAGGGTCGCCGCCGTGTGGATGTGGATCTGTGTGGCGATCATCGCCGCCGCATTGGTCGTCCATGCCTGGCTTGGTCGGCGCGTCTGGCGTGCCGTCCGGGAGCTCACCGGTGAGATCCAGGCCCTGGGGACCACCACCGCGAGTCTCGGCATGGAGCTGAGCAGCGTCGGGACGCGACCCGTTCCGGCCGTCGTGGCGCCGCGCCATGGCATGAATCTCGATATTCAGGCCTAGGATGGGCCTGTTCGGACTGAAGGAGTCTCACATGACTGCGTTGATCGCCGGTCTCCCCGGCGGCATGGAGTGGGTCATCCTGCTCGTTGTCGCGCTGCTGCTGTTCGGCGGCACTCGCCTTGCGGGGATGGGCAAGGGCGCAGGACGCGCCATTCGTGAGTTCAAGGAAGAGGTCAAGGCGCCGACGGGCATCGACGCCCCGAAGACCGCTGAGCCTGACGACGTGAGCCAGCCCGTTGACGCTGAGATCGTGACGCCGGAGCCCCGCAAGGAGAGCTGATCGTGTCCGCCCTGGCCGGTGTGCGGCGTGTGTGGACGGTTCTGAAGCCTCCGCCGGCGACGCCTGACGGGTCGATGTCGTTGTACGACCATCTGCGCGAGCTGCGCTACCGGGTGGTCGTGTCTGTGGTGGCGATCGTGGTGACGTCGTCGCTGTGTGCGTTGTTCTACCGGCCGATCCTGAACTTCGTGATGTGGCCGTGGGATGCGGCGCTGGTGCAGCTGAAGGCGTGGAACCCGTCGGTGGCGACGCAGGTGGTGAACCGGGACATCTCGGGGCCGTTCATGCTGGCGTTGAAGGTGTCGGTGGTGGCTGGGGTGCTGGCGGCGTGTCCGGTGTGGTTGTACCAGCTGTGGAAGTTCGTGGTGCCGGCGCTGTTGGAGAACGAGAAGCGGTATGCGCGGAACTTCCTGGGGTCGTCGATCCCGTTGTTCTTGTTCGGGTGTGCTGTGGGTTACATGGTGTTGCCTGAGGGCATCAGTGTGATGTTGCAGTTCACGCCTCAGGGTCTGGGGATCATCAACCAGCTGGATCTGAACTCGTTCCTGGCGTTGGAGCTGCTGTTGACGTTGTTGTTCGGGGTGTCGTTCTTGCTGCCGGTGGTTCTGGTGATGTTGAACCTTGCGGGGGTGGTGACCGGCAAGCAGCTGCAGAAGGCTCGGGTGTTCTCGATCTTCGGGTGTTTCGTGTTCGGTGCTGTGGCGACGCCGTCGACGGATCCGTTCTCGATGACGGCGCTGGCGTTGCCGATGGCGATCATGTACGTGGTGGCGGAGTTCATCGCCCGGCG
>DAIEHO010000247.1 GCA_027353565.1 Propionibacteriaceae bacterium | reverse complement strand
CTCGAGGACCCGCGTGCACCGTTCGTGCTCCACGGTCCGGTCACCACACCGGTGGAGGAGCTGCTCGTCGAGTGCGCCCGTCCGCACGACGGTCGCCTCGGCAAGGTGGTCCTGGCGCTGCGCGCCGGCGCCACGCCCCAGCAGGTCTTCGACGCGACCAAGATCGACCCGTGGTTCATCGACCAGCTCATGATCGTCGTGGGCCTCGCCGAGGAGCTCGCGGCGGCCGACGAGCTGACGCCCGAGCTTCTGCGCGAGGCCAAGAAGCACGGGCTGTCGGACGGGCAGATCGGCGCGATCCGCGGCATGAGCGCCGTGGACGTCCAGGCTCAGCGCTGGCAGCAGGGGATCAGGCCGGTCTACAAGACGGTCGACACCTGCGCGGCCGAGTTCGCCGCCAGCACCCCGTACCACTACTCCTCGTACGACGCCGAGACCGAGGTCCGGCCCCGTACGAAGCCGGCGGTGATCATCCTCGGCTCCGGGCCCAACCGCATCGGTCAGGGCATCGAGTTCGACTACTCGTGCGTGCACGCCGCCATGGTCCTGTCCGAGGCCGGGTACGAGACCGTGATGGTCAACTGCAACCCGGAGACCGTGTCCACCGACTACGACACGTCCGACCGGCTGTACTTCGAGCCGCTCACCTACGAGGATGTCCTGGAGGTCTACCACGCCGAGCTGGCGGCCGGGCCGGTGGCGGGGGTCATCGTCGCGCTCGGCGGCCAGACTCCGCTCAAGCTGGCGCAGTCGTTGAAGGACGCGGGCCTCCCGATCGCAGGCACGTCGCCGGAGGCCATCCACCTGGCCGAGGAGCGCGGTGCGTTCGGTCAGGTCCTCAAGGACGCGGGCCTCATGGCACCCCGCTACGGCATGGCGACCTCGCGCGACGAGGCGATCAGGATCGCCCACGAGATCAGCTACCCGGTCCTCGTGCGGCCCTCCTACGTGCTCGGGGGTCGTGGCATGGAGATCGTGTACGACGACGCGACGCTCGACGACTACATCACGCGTGTGACCGAGGCCAGCGTCGAGAACCCCGTGATGGTGGACAAGTTCCTCGACGACGCGGTGGAGATCGACCTCGACGCGCTGTACGACGGGACCGACCTCTACCTGGGCGGGATCATGGAGCACATCGAGGAGGCCGGCGTGCACTCGGGCGACTCCGCATGCAGCCTGCCGCCGATCACGCTCGGCAAGGAGATCATCGCCCAGCTCCGGGAGTCCACGCGCAAGATCGCCGAGGGCGTCGGTGTCCGGGGCCTCATCAATATCCAGTACGCGCTGGCCGGGGAGACCCTGTACGTGCTCGAGGCGAACCCACGTGCGTCGCGGACGGTGCCCTTCGTCTCGAAGGCGACCGGTACCCAGCTCGCCAAGGCTGCGGCGCTCGTCATGATGGGCTCGACGATCGCCGAGCTCCGCGCGTCCGGACGGCTCCGCAAGGACGTCGACGGTGCCGCCACCTGGCGGGGCTCGCCCATCGCGGTCAAGGAAGCGGTCATGCCGTTCAACCGGTTCCGCACCTCCGAGGGGTCCAGCGTCGACACGGTTCTCGGCCCCGAGATGCGCTCCACCGGCGAGGTCATGGGCTTCGACCGTACGTTCGGCAACGCCTTCGCGAAGTCACAGATCGGCTCGTACGGACCGCTGCCCAGCAGCGGCCGGGTCTTCGTCTCGGTCAACAACGCTGACAAGCGCCACGCGATCTTCCCCATCAAGCGGCTTGCAGACCTCGGCTTCGAGATCTACGCCACGGCCGGTACGGCGGAGGTGCTCGCCCACCACGGCATCAAGGTCGTCTCGGTGAGGAAGTTCAGCGAGGGCCCCGGGCCCGACGGGTCGCCGACTGTCGTCGACATGATCCTCGACGGCGAGATCCAGTTCGTTTTCAACACCCCCCATGGTCGTTCGGCCACGGGCTCGCCGCGTCGCGACGGGTACGAGATCCGCACGGCCGCCATCCACCGCGACATCCCCTGCATCACCACGGTCCAGGGCCTGGCGGCAGCCGTCCAGGCCATCGAGGCGGCGCGCGACGGCGACGTGAGCGTCCGGTCGCTCCAGGCGTGGGGGGCCGAGGTCGCGGCGGCGCTGGAAACGCTGTGAGCCTACGGTCTGCGGTGCTCGACGTCGGGTACCGATCAGTCCTGCGGCCCGCACTCTTCCGTGCTCACGGCGGCGACCCGGAGCTCATCCACGAGTCGCTCATCGCCTTCCTGGGCGGGCTCGGCCCAGCAGCCCGCGCCGCACTGAGGGTCCTGTCCGGGCGTCCCACGTCGCCGGTCACGGTCGCCGGGATCCGGTTCCCGGGACGTGTGGGTGTGGCCGCGGGGCTCGACAAGGACGCGAGGGCCGTGGAGGCGTGGTCCGCCCTCGGCTTCGGGTTCGCCGAGCTGGGAACGGTCACGGCACTGGCACAACCGGGGAACGACCGGCCCCGCCTGTACCGGCTGCGGGGCAGCCGGGCGATCATCAACCGGATGGGCTTCAACAACGCCGGGGCCACGGCGATGGCCGACCGGCTGCGCGGGCTGGGCGTACGACGCGGCGAGCTCACGTGCGGCATCCCCCTGGGGATCTCCATCGGCAAGTCCAAGGTCACGCCCGTCGAGGAGGCCGTGCCCGACTACGTGGCGTCGCTGCGCACGCTCGCCCCGTACGCGGACTACGTCGCCATCAACGTCTCCAGCCCAAACACGCCCGGCCTCCGGACGTTGCAGGAGGGTGACCTGCTGCGAGAGCTGCTGACCTCGCTGACCCGTGAGGCGTCGCAGGTCGTGCACCCGCTCGGTCCCGTACCGATCTTCGTGAAGATCGCCCCGGACCTCACCGACGCCCAGATCGACGAGGTCGTCGGCGTCGTCACGGACGCCGGGGCCGGAGGCATCATCGCGACGAACACCACCCTGGCACGTGAGGGCCTGGCGCCGGCGGACCTGCCTCGCGCCTCCGAGGTCGGGGGCCTGTCCGGCGCCCCCTTGACGGCGCGCGCCCTGGAGGTCGTCAGACGCATCACCGCATCGACGACACTGCCCGTGATGGGGGTGGGGGGCATCATGACTCCGGACGACGCGGAGCGGATGGTCGATGCGGGGGCTCGGCTCGTGCAGCTCTACACGGGGTTCATCTACTCGGGGAGCGGCCTCGTGGCCGCGATCAACGCTCGACGGCTGGGAAGGACGACATGACCTCGTACGGAGAACGACTGGCGGCGGTCACCTCCGCCCGCGGTCGGTTGTGTGTCGGGATCGACCCTCACCGGTCCGTCATCGAGGCTTGGGGTCACCCGTACGGTGTCGCCGGGCTCGAGGCCGTCGCACGCGGCATGGTCGACGCCCTGGGCGACATGGTGGCCGTGTTCAAGCCTCAGTCGGCCTTCTTCGAGGCCCACGGGTCGGCGGGCGTGGCGGTCCTCGAGCGGACGATCGCGGCCGCGCGGGCTGCTGGTGCGCTGGTGATCGTTGACGCCAAGCGCGGCGACATCGGGTCGACCATGGCCGCGTACGCCGAGGCCTATCTCGCCGACGGCTCGCCGCTGGCCGGCGACGCGCTCACCGTGTCCCCATACCTCGGCTTCGGGTCCCTGCAGCCCGCGCTTGACCTCGCGCACGCGACGGGTCGCGGGCTCTACGTGCTGGCCCGTACGAGCAACCCGGAGGGCGAAGACGTGCAGTCAGCGGTGCGGAAAGACGGGATTTCCGTTGCTCAAGGCATGGTGGATGCGGCAATCGTTGCCAATGCGGAGTCCGGCCAAGGAGCCGTCGGACTCGTGATCGGTGCTACTCACTCCGACGCTGGATGTGATCTGGCTCACTTCAACGGATCGATCCTCGCGCCGGGCATCGGGGCGCAGGGTGGCACGATCCAAAGCCTGGCTGGCATCTTCGGACCGGTGACGCATCGGGTGCTGCCGTCGGCCAGCCGGGAGATCCTTCTCCGCGGACCCCATCCCGAGTCGCTGCGACAAGTCGTTGCAGGACTGCAACTATCCTGACTCGCGTGTCAACTGCACAAAGCCCTGTGAGGATTGGATAGATTTGCGTCCGCACGGATGATGACGGTCGGACATGGGGAGCCCCGAGGGTCATTATCCCGCTCGTATGTTGAGGGCCCTCACTCTCTCGAGCGAGGCCAGAAGGCGATCGGAGACGCACGTGGCCATACCTCAGTTGACACCTGAGCAACTACAGGCAGCGAGACAGGCGGCCGCAACAGCGCGTCGTTCTCGTGCTGAGCTCAAGGCAAGGGTGCGGGGTTCGGTGGTGACACTCGGCGACGCGCTCGACTTGGCGGCCACCGACGACATCCTGGCTCATGTGAAAGTCGTCGACCTCCTCAAGTGCCTACCCCGTGTCGGTGACAAGCGCGCTGCAGAGGTGATGGAGCGGCTCGACATCGCACCCAACCGTCGCCTGCGCGGTCTGGGCCGGCACCAGGTCGCAGGGCTCAAGGCCGAGTTCTCGTGACGGTCACGGTCCTCACCGGGCCCTCCGGGGTCGGGAAAGGGACCGTGGTCACCAGGCTGATCCAGCAGCACCCCGAAATCTGGCTGTCGGTCTCCGTGACCACGCGGTCCCCGAGACCCGGCGAGAAGCACGGTGTCACGTACTGGTTCATCAGCGACGACGAGTTCGACGCGCTCGTCGCGTCGGACGACCTGCTCGAGTGGGCACTCGTCCACGGAGTCCATCGTTACGGAACTCCGCGGCAACCGGTCCTGAAGGCGCTGGCGGAGGGTCGCACGTGCCTGCTCGAGCTCGACCTCGCCGGCGCCCGCAGGGTCCGCAGGAAGATGCCTGAGGCACGGACGGTGTTCCTCATGCCGCCGAGCCGGGCAGAGCTGGAGCGCAGGCTACGGGGCCGTGGCACCGAGGGGGAGGCGGAGCTGGCTCGCCGCTTCCGCACGGCGGACGAAGAGCTGGCGGCGGCTTCTGAGTTCGACGAGATCATCGTCAACCGCGATGTCGCGCAGACCTCCAAAGAGTTGGTAGGCTTCATGGGTCTGAGCCCTGGAACTGCTGGGCGCGATATCCAACCCGATTGAAGGTACTTGTGACGGTTCACGCTGAAGGCATCACCAATCCGCCGATCGACGAGCTGCTGGAGAAGGTCGACAGCAAGTACCGACTGGTCCTGTTCGCCGCCAAGCGGGCCCGCCAGATCAACGCCTACTACTCGCAGCTGGCCGAGGGCCTTCTCGAGAACGTCGGGCCTCTGGTCGACACGTCGCCGCAGGAGAAGCCGCTCTCGATCGCGCTTCGTGAGGTCAACGCGGACGTGCTCGAGTGCACGCAGATCGATCCCGAGGCTGAGGCCGCCGCCCGGGCCGAGGCTGTCGCCGACCCGGACTTCGT
>DAIEHO010000239.1 GCA_027353565.1 Propionibacteriaceae bacterium | reverse complement strand
CGGGTGCCCTGAACGCGCCGCAGCTGGAGCGCGTGATCACCGCGGTACGGGACCTCGACATGGACGACGTCCGTGCCCAGATCGCCGCCCGTCAGAGCGAAGAGGCTGCCCAGTGAGGCTGGTCGTCGTCGGAGGTGTCGCCGGTGGCATGAGCGCTGCCGCACGAGCCCGTCGTCTGGACGAGACGGCCGAGATCGTCGTCCTCGAGCGCGGCGAGCACGTGTCCTTCGCCAACTGCGGACTGCCGTACTTCGTCGGGGGCGAGATCACCAAGGAGTCCAGCCTCCTCGTCCAGACCCCTGAGTCACTCACCGCCCAGCTCAACCTGGATGTCCGTGTCCGTCACGATGTGGTCGGTCTCGATGCGGCGGCGAAGACCGTCACGGTGGCAGTCGCCGGCGAGATCCAGACCATCGCGTACGACGCTCTCGTCCTCTCGCCGGGCGCGGCGGCGATCCGGCCGCCCATCCCGGGGATCGACTCGGCGCGCGTACAGACGCTGCGTACCGTGGGCGACGCCGTGGCCATGCGCGACAAGGTCCTCGACGGCGCGACCAGGGCCGTCGTCCTGGGCGCCGGGTTCATCGGCCTCGAGGCCGCCGAGGCGTTGGCCATGCGCGGCATCGCCACCACCCTCGTCGAGCTCGCGCCGCACGTGCTGCCGCCCCTCGAGCCCGAGATGGCGCACATGGCCGCCGACGAGCTGCGGCGCCTCGGCATCGAGGTCCGTGAGGGCGTCGCTGCCACAGAGGTGATCCCCGGAGCCACGTGCGACACGGTGGTCCTCGCTGACGGCACCCGGCTCGAGGCGGACATCGTCGTGCTGTCCGTCGGAGTCCGACCGGACACCAAGGCGTTCGAGGCTGCAGGCGTGACGTGCGAACGCGGCGCGATCTGCGTCGACGAGCACGGACGCACGAACCTGCCGGACGTGTACGCGGTCGGCGACGCGGTCATCAGCGTCGACCCCATCACCGGCATCCGTCGGCCCGTCGCGTTGGCCGGCCCGGCGAACCGCGCCGGCCGTCTCGTCGCCGATGCGATCTTCAGGCCCGAGACCGCACGTCCGATGCCCGCTCCGATCGGCACGGCGATCGTGCGCATCGGTGACCTGACTGCAGCGATGACGGGCGCGAACCGGGCCTCGCTCGACTCGGCCGGCATCTCGTACCACACGCTCCACCTGCACCCGAACAACCATGCCGGCTACTTCCCGGGTGCCGCGGCGATCCACCTGCTCGTCCACTTCCGCGCCGAAGACGGCCTGCTGCTCGGTGCGCAGGCTGTCGGGCACAAGGGCGTCGCCAAGCGCATCGACGTGCTGGCGACGGCGATCCGAGGGGGGTTCGAGGTGTCCGACCTCATCGACCTCGACCTCGCGTACGCCCCCCCGTACGGCTCGGCCAAGGATCCGGTCAACATGGTGGGGATGGCCGGTGAGAACGTGCTCAACGGCACGTTGAAGCTCTGGTACGCGCAGGACCTCGAGGCCGTCATGGCGGAGCATCTGGTCCTCGATGTACGAAGCCATGGTGAGCACGCTGCGGAGCATGTCCCGGGCTGCCTGCTCGTACCGCACACGCAGGTACGGGAACGGCTCGGGGAGATCCGCACAGCCGCGGCCGGTCGTCCGGTGGCGGTCATGTGCGCAGCGGGCGTCCGCTCGTACCTCGCGCACCGCATCCTCGACCAGGAGGGCTTCGACTCGTCGATGCTGTCCGGCGGGATGCGCACGTTGAAGGCGACGCTGGGGACCAAGGCCTCGGCGGTCCTGGTCTGACGCCGGGAACAGTCCGGGTGAACCCTGGCCGGCCGCCGGAACACAGTGGCCGCACAGGGGCGTTGACTAGACTGCAACCGTTCCACTCAGAAGGAAGGCACCTCGTGGCCAATCCGGTCCTCTCACGTCCCGACACCTGGACGCACAACCTGCCTCGGGCGCAGGCCCCTCAGGCGCCGTACGCGCAGTACGACCCGAGGGCCCCCTACGACCAGAGCTACGGTGCGCAGTACGGCCAGCCCTACACGCAGTACGGCCAGCGACCCACCGCGGGTCAGCCCAACGACGGCCCCCAGTACCGGCCGTCGGCACCTCAGCAGGTCGACCGCATGACCGTGGACGACGTCATCACCAAGACCGCCATCACCATGGGGCTCATGATGGGCGTGGCCTTCGCCGCTGCGAAGTTCCTGCCGTTCAACCTGCTCCTGCCTGTGGCGCTGGTCTCGGGTCTCGTGGCCTTCATCGTCCCGCTCATCGTGGCGGTCCGCCGCCAGGTCGGGCCGGTGCTCGCCGTCACGTTCGCGCTCATCGAAGGCGTGTTCATCGGCGGGTTCAGCATGCTGTTCGAGTCGTACTACCCGGGCATCGTGCTTCAAGCAGTCATGGGCACATTCGTGGCTGCTGCGATCACGCTCGCGGCGTACAAGTTCGGCGGCTTCCGCCTGTCGAGCAAGGCGCGCAAGATCGTCATGCTGTCGATGATCGGCGTCGTCGTGGCGAGCCTGCTGAGCTTCGGCCTGTCGTTCTTCGGCATCAACCTCGGCCTGTACGCGGGCATGACCGGTCCGGTCGGCGGCCTCGCCTGGGTGTTCGCGGGCATCGGCGTCGTCCTTGCGGTCCTGTCGCTCGTGACAGACTTCCAGAGCATCGAGCAGGGTGTGGCGATGGGCGCCCCGGCCACCGAGTCCTGGCGTGCGGCCTTCGGCCTCACGGTCACGATGGTCTGGCTCTACACGAACATCCTGCGGATCCTCAGCTACATCCGTCGCTGAGCTTCCTCGCTCCTCACAGCTGGCTCGGACCCTACGGTCCGAGCCAGCCGTGTGTCCGGGGACTGTCAGGCCGGTTGGTCCTCCGCGGGGACCAGACTGGGGAGGTGCTTGACGAGCACGGCCCGGAAGCCGGCGGTCCAGCTGAAGCGCCGCCACCGCCGTACAGGCAGCCAGCGGGCTGCCGCGGTGGTTCCCCCGACGTCGTGGACCACGGGGTCGGTCGGATCGGGGCACGTGGCGGCGTAGATCAGGCGCAGGGCATGGAAGTCCTCGATCCTCCCCGACGGCGCGCGACCGATCCAGTGGTCGGACTGGAGGTCGAGGACCTGGTCGATCTCGGCGACCTGGCCCGTCTCTTCAGCGATCTCGCGGACCACGGCCTGGGCAGCGCTCTCGTCGCCGTCGAGCCCGCCGCCAGGAAGGCCCCAGAGTCCGGGTACGGCCGTACGTGACGAGAACTGCGTTGCCAGGAGGCCACGCGACGAGAGGACGATCGCGTACGCGGCGACGCGCTGACGCTGCTCCGGTGCGGTGTGTGGCGGGATGACGAGTCCCGGGTCCAGCCCGCGATCCCGCACCGGCAACGTTGTCCCCGGATGATGGTGGGCGGCCACCTGTACGGTGACCACGATGTTGTCGGCCGGCCCTGCGACCGAGAGGACGCGCTGGACGAAGTAGCCCTCGTCCCAGAGCATGGCGTGCGGGTCGATGCCATGGCTCACGGGCAGGGCGATCTCCGCCGGCCTCCCGGCGGCGAGGACGCCCACGATCCGCATCCAGCCATCATGACCCGCACAGGTGCCAACACCAAGTCACGACACGGGAGTCCGCCGTCGCGGTGAGGTCGGGAATCGACGCCGGAGAACGCATTTCCGCCTGACGGGAGCGGCAGGACCTGCTACCCGGCGTCCAGAAGGACCACGGCCTCCACCCCGTGCGGGTGTGTCCGGGCTGTGGGGTCAGTGCGGGGTCACGTCGATGCCGTCGAGGGTCATGACGGTCAGGCTCCCGTTCACCGTGAAGTACATGCGGGGCTCCGGAGTGTTGTCCTTCGAGTCCACCTCGAGGCTCCAGCCGGCGGGGACGGACGACAGGCCTGCTGTCGACACGATGAGGTTCAGCGACGTCGCGATGATGGCAGGCCTGACCAGCCTGGGGTCGAACGGCGCGAGGGTGGTGGTCTCGCGACGCGTGGTGGTACGGACGGGCAGGCGAGGCTGACGTACGGTGCGCACGATGGTGCCGGCCGCCGCCACGTCCACGTACATCCCGCCCTGGTTCGGGAGGATGCCGAGTGCGTTGACCAGCTTCTTCGTCCCCACCACGTCGTTGTAGGCCTCCTGGATACCCGTGAGCGTGGTCAGGTCCACCTGCGAGACCAGGCTCCCGTCCTGGCGGAAGAAGACGGTGAGCGACTCGGGGTTGGTCGTCACGGTCATGTACACCGTGCGGTCGGCGTACTCGACGATCTGCAACTGCTGTCCCGCGCTGGACTTGGCCAGCCTGGCCGCGGTGGCGAACATGCCCGCGATGTCGGAGACGTTGAAGTCACGCGGGTCGAAGATCTTCTGGCCGACGAACTGCGTGTCGGAGTCGACGACCTGGATCTTCCCGTTGCGCCATGCCCAGGTCTTGGCCGTCATCCCGCTGACGATGCTCATGCTGGCGTCGTGGATGGAGATCTCGACCTTGATGGCGTTGATGGTGCCGGCCGCCTCCACCAGCTCGTTGATCACCGCGGTCGCCTCGCCGGGCTTGAGGAAGTCGCGAACCGGCACCGACGACGAGGGCGACGGCGTGGTCGACGAAGGAGCGGTCGTGGGAGTCGGGACCGTGGCCGAGCAGCCGGCGAGCCCCAACGCGCCGACGGCAACGCGGAGAACTGCGCGACGTCCGAGCACCCCGCCAGGCTAGCGCGAGCACGGCAGACTGGTCGCGTGGACCTCGAGCGACCGGCGCACCTCGTGGCGCCCGACCTGCTGGGCGCCGTGCTCACCGTCGACGGCGTCCAGATCCGGCTGACCGAGGTGGAGGCGTACGAGGGCGAGTCCGACCCGGCCTCGCATGCCTGGCGCGGTCCGACGCCGAGGACGGCCGTGATGTTCGGCGCGGCGGGCCGGCTGTACGTCTACCTCTCGTACGGGGTCCACTCCTGCGTGAACGTGGTCTGCGACGTCGAGGGCCGAGCATCCGCCGTGCTGCTGCGGGCTGGTGAGGTGGTGTCGGGCGAAGAGGCCGTACGGACGAGGCGCGGTCGCGTCCCGTACGCCCGTCTCGCCCAGGGCCCGGGAAACCTCGGCTCCGCTCTGGGTCTCATGCCCTCCGACTCCGGCTTGGCGCTGGACGGTACGCGTGCGGACCTCGTGGAGGGTGCTCGGGGGGACATCGCGGTGGGTCCGAGAGTGGGGATCAGCCGAGCGGCGGACACACAGTGGCGGTTCTGGCTGACGGGCGAGCCCAGCGTCAGCGCTCACCCGACGAGCCGGTCGGGACGCACTTAGGCCCCGGGCCGGCTCATACCGGGTCCGGGGCCTGATCCGTTTCTACTAGGCCAACGCACCGTTGCCGGGTAACGACACGCGAGGGCGAGGCGAAAGGCTGGTGAACGGATGAGATCTTCGGACGATCCGGCCATCGGCCTCGCAGCCGTCCGACCCCACGGCTAGTGTGGTGACACGTCGGGAAGGCCGGCGGAATCTCCCGGACCAACGGAGGTCCGGGCTCACGGATCGAGGTCGAATCATGACGGAGCTCATCGAGTCGGAGACCAAGGACACCACGCTGGTCGTCAGCCGCGCGGTGTCCCATCCCATCAAGTCCGTGTGGACCACACTTCTCAGTCCTGCCGGTATGGAGGCCCTGCTCGGCCAAGGCGGCCAGCTCGGCGACAAGGGCGACTCCTGGCGTGCTGCTGACGGCACGTACGGTGTGACCCGCAGCTTCCACCCGCTGGAGCAGATCCGCTTCTCGTGGCACAAGGGCGAGGACGGACCGCGCACCCTCGTCGACGTCCACCTGATCGCGCAGGACGCCGACACGACGCTCATCGAGATCCGCCACGAGCACGTCGGCACCGACCTCGACCCCACCGAGCTCGAGCAGCACTGGCAGGCCGCGCTGGACCGGATCAGCAACGACGCCCTCTGACACCGCAGCACGGGCTCGGGGGTGAGCCGCTGGGCTCTTGTGCCTGGCAGCTGACCGCCGGCGTCAGGAACGCGTCAAGGTCCACGCCACCCCCGTACAGATCCCGCCAAGAGATGCGACATCCACGCGCTGGGCGCGTTGAGTGGGGTCGTGACATATCCGACATTCCGGACGCCCAAGAGGTTGCTCGTCGGGCACCCGATGCGTTCGAACCAGATGGCGGAGACCGAGCTGCCCAAACTGCTCGCGCTTCCCGTCTACTGCTCCGACCCGATCTCGTCGAACGCGTACGCGACGCAAGAGATTCTCCTCGTCCTCGCGCTGGGCGGCGCGACCCTGATCTTCGCCACCCCGTGGGTCGCGCTCGTGGTCGTCGGCCTGCTGGGCCTCGTGACGCTGAGCTACCGCCAGACCTGCTACGCATACCCCGATGGCGGCGGCGCATACGCGGTGAGCAAGGCGAACCTCGGACGTCACGCGTCGCTGATCGCAGCGGCTGCCCTGCTCGTCGACTATGTGATGACCGTCGCGGTGTCGGTCGCGGCGAGCGTCGAGAACCTCACGTCGGCGTTCCCCTTCCTGCTGCCGTACACGGTGCTCCTCTGCTGCGCGATCATCATCGCACTGATGGTGATGAACCTCCGTGGCGTACGCGAGTCCGGCACGCTGTTCGCGATCCCCACGTACGCGTTCATCCTCAGCGTCTTCGCGATGCTGGGGGTCGGCTTCTACCAGGTGCTCGTCGGCCACACGCCCGTCGCCGAGTCCTCGAACCTCGGGTTCGCCCATGGTGGCCCGCTGGGTGCGGCGTTGATCATCCTGCTGCTGCGCGCGTTCGCGTCCGGCTGCACCTCGCTGACCGGCGTCGAGGCAGTGAGCAACGGCGTACCCACCTTCCGCGCGCCGAAGAGCCGTAACGCCGCGACCACCCTGCTCGCCATGGCGGGGCTGAGCATCGCCATGATGATCGGCATCGCCGTCCTCAGCGCGATGGCGAACGTCCACATCGCCGAGAACCTCTCCGACCTCACGAACGTCCCGGGCGGGTACCAGCAGCGCACCGTGCTCGCCCAGCTGTCGTCGGCGGTCTTCGGGAACAACACGTTCGGCTTCTTCGCCGTCCAGCTGTCGACGACGTTCATCCTCGCGATGGCGGCCAACACCGCGTTCAACGGGTTCCCCATCCTGGCGTCGATCCTTGCGGAGGACCGGTTCCTCCCCAAGCAGCTCACCCGCCGCGGAGACCGCCTGGTGTTCAGCAACGGCATCCTCATGCTGTCGGGCGTCGCGATGCTGCTCATCGTCGCGTTCGACGGATCGGTGACCCGGCTCATCCAGCTGTACATCCTGGGTGTGTTCGTGTCGTTCACCTTGAGCCAGTCCGGGATGGTCGTGTACTGGAGGCGGCAGGCCGCCGAGCGCGGCTGGACGCTGCGTCATCTCGGCTCCGCCATGATCAACGGCGTCGGCGCCGCGGCGACGGCCATCGTCCTCGTGATCGTGCTGCTGACGAAGTTCACCCACGGTGCGTACCTCGTCGTCATCGCGATGCCGCTGCTGGTCATCGCCATGCTCCAGGTCAAGAAGCACTACAAGAAGGTGTCCGCGCAGCTCGCCCCAAAGGCGGCGGGGATGATCCTGCCGAGCCGGATCCACGCCGTCGTCCTCATCAGCCAGGTGAACGAGCCGGCGCTCAAGGCGTTGGCGTTCGCCAAGGCGATCCGACCGAGCACGATCACGGCCCTCCACGTCGACGTCCACCGTCGCCGTACCGACAAGCTCATGCGGGACTGGTCGGACCGTGAGATCGCTGTCCCGCTGCGGATCGTGGCCTGCGAGTACCGCGACATGCTCACGCCGGTGATCTCCTACCTCGAGCGCATCGAGATCGGTCCCCGTGACGTCGTCGAGGTCTTCATCCCCGAGTACGTCACCGGGCACTGGTGGGAGGCGCTTCTCCACAACCAGAGCGCCCTGCGTCTCAAGAGCCGCCTGCTGTACATGCCGGGCGTCATGGTGACCAGCGTGCCGTACCAGCTGCGTTCGGCCGAGCAGTACAGCCTCGACCGCGCCGGTTCTGCGGCACAGCACGGGGACGCTGGGGCTCACGGGCCCTCTGCGCCTGCGCTGCCCCCGTCGGCCAGCGACCGGGGCGAGACCCCGCCGACATCCCCCGACGACGCGCTCGGTACTGACCACAATGTCGCGGAAGGCACCACGGAAGGCGCGCATCTGGCAATCTCGCAGAGGTGAGCGAGCAGCCGGCTGAACAGGTACGCACGAGCGGGCTGGCCACGACCCTGCCGCGACGACGTCAGCTGTACGGGCTGGTCGTCGCGGCCGTCGCACCGCCCCTCCTCACGGCCCTGCTGCTGGTGGGACGGACACGGCCGGGCCTGGACACCGTCCTGCTGACACTGGTCCTCGCGAGCGTTGCGGCATCGGCTGTCGGAGGCATCCTCCCGGCGGTGCTCGCGACGGTGGTCAGCGGAGGTCTCGCGAACTTCTTCTTCGCGGTCCCGTACGGGACGTTCATCGTCGCGAGCGCCGCCGAGGCGGCCGATCTCGTCATCTTCCTCGCGGTCTCGCTCCTCGTGGGCTTCACGACCGAGGTCACGGCCCGTGGTCGGGCACGCGCTGAGCGGCATCGCCTTGAGGCGACCTGGATCGCCGAGCTGGGGACACGCACCCCCGACCGCGACTCGGTCGAGCGGATCCTCACCGAGGCACTCGAGGTGTACGAGATGCACGCGGCGTCGCTCGTGCGGGACGGCCGGGTTCTTGCGCAGATCGGTGAGGAGCATGCTGGCGACTCCACCCTCGAGCTGTCCGCCGGGGACGGCCTGAGCCTGCGCCTGGTCGGACCGGAGCACCTCGGCGACGACCGCCGGCTCCTGGGCTCGTTGGCCATGGCTGTGGGCCAGCTGTGGCGTACCCGGTCGCTCGCCGAGCAGGCGAGGCGTGCGGAGGAACTGGCGCGGATCGACGAGCTGCGGGCGAGCCTGCTGGCAGCGGTCGGCCATGACCTGCGCAACCCGCTCGCTGCGGTGACGGTCGCCGCCTCGACGCTGCGCCAGACCGACATCGAGCTCACCGCGGAGGAACGGGAGGAGCTGCTCGAGACGATCGTCGAGCAC
>DAIEHO010000198.1 GCA_027353565.1 Propionibacteriaceae bacterium | reverse complement strand
CATCCGGTCCAGGGTCCAGCCGTCAGCGAGACGCCCGGAGACGGCGTCGTTGATGTGGCCCCAGTTCTCCCGCACCCCACGGACGATGTCCGAGGTCAGCTCGCGGACGGTGACGTCGGTCGTGGTCCGCTCCTCGAGCGTGACCAACGGGTCGGTGTCCCGCAGGTCCGACTCGAAGAGGATGTCGAGCGCGTGCTTGCGCGCCTTGTGGCGAGCCGAGGTGCGCGGCTTGGCGCCGTGCTGAGGGGACGTCACCTCAGACGCGGCCGAGGTAGCTGCCGTCGCGCGTGTCGACCTTCACCTTCTCGCCGGTGACGATGAACAGCGGGACCTGGATCTGCAGACCGGTCTCGACGGTCGCCGGCTTGGTGCCGCCCGTCGACCGGTCGCCCTGAAGTCCCGGCTCCGTGTACGTGACCTCGAGCTCCACCGAGGTCGGCATGTCGACGAACAGCGGGATCCCCTCGTGCAGGGCCACGTTGACCATGCCGTTCTCGAGGAGGTAGTTCTTCGCGTCGCCCATAGTGTCCTCGGAGATCACCAGCTGGGAGTAGTCGGCGGTGTCCATGAACACGTACGCGTCGCCGTCGTGGTACAGGTACTGCATCTGCCGGCGGTCCACCGTGGCGGTGTCGACCTTGGTGTCGGAGTTGAACGTACGGTCGACGACCTTGCCGCTGAGGACGTGCTTGAGCTTCGTCCGTACGACCGTGTTGCCCTTGCCCGGCTTGTGATGCTGGAACCAGATGACGGTCCACAGCTGGCCGTCCAGGTCGAGCACCATGCCGTTCTTGAGATCGTTGGTCGAAGCCACGAGAGTCCCTTCGCTGAGCGCACGGCCGCGTCCGAGACGGACGGTGGGCCGGGTGAACGCCGTCACGGCGACGGCGCGCGGAATTCTACCCGAGACGACGCGCGGGCTCCCAATCCGTCGCTCAGCCGCCGGCGGTGGGGAAGGTCGTCCGTCCCTGCAGCGTCGCAGCGAGGTGGTCGTCGATGCTGTCGGCGACGGAGGCCACCTCGTGGATCACCTGACGGAAGTGGGCCGGCACGAACGGCTGCGCGAGCGCCGACATCGAGACGAAGACCTTGTCACGCAGCAGCCAGAACCGCACCCAACGGCTCTCGGAGTTGAGGTCGTTGAGCACCTCAGCGGCACGTGAGCGACCGCTGACGTCATGGACGACCGCGGCGAACGCGATGACCTCCCTGGCGTCGGAGGGGATCCGGACGAAGACCATCGTCGACCCCACCCGGATCGCGTAGTCACCCTCCGAGTCGTGGAACGGCTCCGACCCGTACAGGCGGGTGAGCTCGACGCCCACGAGCCGGTCGAGCTCCTCCGCGCCCTCGGGCATGACCGCCTGCGTGTCGGGGTGGTCGAGCTGCGGCGTCGCAGGCCTGTACGGGGGCTCGTCCGGGCCCTGCGGCTGGAGCACGTCCGCAAGCTGGTCTGCGGTGAGGAAGACGGGGTGAAGCACCCCGTACACGTCGCGCATCGTGGCGACCGAGAGGACCGCCAGCTCGTCGGTCTGCTCCTGGGACCACTCGCTGGTGAAGTTCGCGCTGGACTCGGCGCTCGGGGAGACCCAGCCGAGCGCCTCCATCTGAGCGAGCTGGGTGGCGGCGAGCTGGTAGTCGTCGGCCAGCACGGCGTTCGAGGATGCCTGCGCCACGAGCCGGCCGAGCGCCGGGCACTCGTACTCGATGAATGGCGCCGTGTCGTCATCCGCGGCCAGCATGCCCAAGGTGAGCTCGGCACCGCCGTCCATCATCGACAACACCTCGGACAGCCGTTGCGAGAAGGCGTCCCACGCCTCGTCGGTGCTGCGGTCGATGTCGAAGTCGTCGATGTCCACTGGTCCTCCCGCTTCGCAACCTACAGCAGGGCGGCGAGCACCAGGATGACCACAGCGGACAGGATGGTCGTGCGGAAGATCGTGTCGCGCGCGAACAGCTCTCTGACCCCGTAGCGCATGCCGAAGACGTAGATGTTCTGCGCCGGTGGCAGTGCCGCGATGACGGTGACGGCACGGACGCTGTGCTCGGGAAGGTTGAGGGCGTACCTGGCCAGCAGGTATGCGGTCAACGGCTGGACGACGACCTTGATGACGGTGATGACGTACGACTCCGTGCTGTCGACACCTCGCTTGGGTCTCGGGTCGAGCCGCAGCGAGATGCCGAACGCGAGCAGCATTGTCGGCACGGCGACGCCGCCCAGCATCTCGAGCGGGGTCTCGACGAGCCCGGGCAGCGAGAGGTGCGCGAGGTTGAGCCCGAGGCCGATGAGGCAGCCGACCGTGAGCGGGTTGCGGATGGGGAGCGTGACGAGGCGGGCGACGGGTACGGAGCCGCCGTTCTCCCGGGACCGGCGGTAGTCGAGGTGCGCCAGGGCGAGGGGCTGCAGGACCGCGACCTGTACCAGCAGGACCGGCGCGATCCACGTGGGGTCCCCGAGAGCGTAGGCCGCGACCGGCAGTCCCAGGTTGCCCGCGTTGGTGTAACAGGACAGGAGCATCCCCATGGTCCGATCGCCCGGCGGGGGCCGGAAGACCGTGAACGCGAGCAGGGTGTACACGAGGGCTGCGACGGCGATGGCGCCTGCGTTCGCGATGAAGCTGCGGGCGAAGACCTTGGACAGGTCGGCCTTCTCCATCATCGTGAGGAGGAGCGCCGGTGAGGCCACGAGCAGGGCCAGCTTCGACATCATCTGCTGGTGCTGGGTGGTGAGAACACCGAAGTGGCCGCACCCGACGCCGACGAGGATGAGGATGCCGATCGTCACATACCCGCTCAGCGCCTGCACCTGGTCAGGCTACGGGAGCGGTGCCTTCGAGCGCGTTCTTGGCCAGTGGTTGCCGCGGACGGGCCCCGCACCCTGAGCTGTGCAGGACCCGGCTCCACGGTCTGTGTCAGCCGTCCGTGGATGTCAGTCGGGCGCGCGCCACGGCGAGGGCCCAGCCCTCTCGTGCGGACGTGGCGGCGGCCAGCGAGACGGACGGGGTGAACGCGCGCCGGGGACGGTCGAGACCCTCGAGGTCGGCGACGGACCAGCCGCCGAGCGCTACGCCGGCGAGGTCGGCGCTGCCCAACGCGGACAGCTCGGGTTCGTCGGAGACGACCACCGTCGCCTGGGCGATGTCGGCCTGCCATTGCATGAGCAGGTCGCTGGCAGTGGCTCCCCCATCGGCCAGCACGGTCGTTGCCGGCGTCCCGGTCGCGTTCACCGCAGCGAGCACGTCGTACACCTGGAAGGCGACCGACTCGAGTGCGGCTCGCGCCAGGTCGGCGCGTCCGCTGCTCATGTCCAGACCGTCGAGCACGCCGACGGCACGGGCATCCCAGTACGGGGCGCCCAGGCCACCGAACGCCGGCACGAGGTGAACCTCCGGCGAGCCGCCGAGGGCCAACGCCGACAGCTCCGGAGCCGACACGCCGAGCAGCTCGCACAGCCAGGTCAGAGTTGCGCCGCTGGACCGGATGTTCCCCTCCAGGGCGCGGGTCACGCCTGCAGGGCCGTCCCACGCGATCGTCCTGCACAAGCCGTTGGCGTTGGTCGTCTCAGACGCGGCCATGATCGACGAGCCGGTCCCGTACGAGGCCTTCACAGAGCCGGACAGCCACCCCGCGTTGGCGAACAGCGCTGCGTGCGAGTCGCCGAGAACGCCGGCAACCGGAGTCCCGGCCGGAGCCGGCCCGAGCGGGATCGCCGTGTGCACCATCGGCATCGACGAGACGACCTCCGGCAGACATTCCATGGGCACGTTGAAGCCGTCGCACAGTTCGGGGTCCCACGCGACGGTCCCGATGTCCAGCAGGGAGGTGCGGCTGGCGTTGCCCGCCTCCGTGAGATGACGCCCCGTGAGGCGCCACAGCAGCCACGAGTCGATGGTCCCCACCTTGACCCGACCCGTACGGGTGAGGGTCCGGTCGGGGTCGTAGGCGTCGAGCAACCACGAGATCTTCGCGGCGGAGAACATGGGGTCGAGGAGCAGGCCCGTACGGACCTCGACGGCGGACGAGAGGTGCCCAAGGCGCTCGCAGATGGCGACAGCACGCTGGTCCTGCCACGACAGCGCCGGGCCGATCGGCCGGCCCGTCACCGAGTCCCAGGCGACGACGGTCCCCCGCTGTGTCGACAGCGAGATCCCGTCGACCTTCCCGTTGATCCCCCGGGTCGCGGCAACGACCGAGTCCCAGATCGCCTCGGCGTCCTGCTCGACCCAGCCGGTACGGGGGAACGTACGCTCGAGCGGCGCAACGCCACGGCTCGTGATCGTGTGGCCCCGGCCCACGACCAACGCCTTCGTGGACTGCGTTCCCTGGTCGATCGCCAGCACAGACGTCACCGCCCAAGCACCTCCTTGGCCGTGGTGAGCACCCCCACCCGGTCGAGACGAATGACTGTTCAGTTGACAGGCTTCGCGTCCTGCGCGAAAGAGGTTGAAGGTTCTCTCCCCGACCCGCCAGGTTCTCTCCCCGACCCGCCAGGTTCTCTCCCCGACCCGACAGGTTCTCTCCCGGTCTCAGCGCTGGACGCGCGCGTTGCC
>DAIEHO010000188.1 GCA_027353565.1 Propionibacteriaceae bacterium | reverse complement strand
CTTCGGGTGACGGTCGCCGCCCGCCCGCCCCGTACCGCCGAGGGTCACCTCGTGCAGCATCGAGAAGTCGTCCTCCACCACGGCTGTCGCACCGATGACGACGCTCGTCGCGTGGTCGAACATGATGCCCTTGCCGAGGCGCGCTCCGGGGTGGATGTCGACGGCGAACACCTCGGAGATCTGGCTCTGCAGGTACAGCGCCAGCGGCTCGTGGTTGTGGGTCCAGTAGTAGTGGCCGATCCGGTACGCCTGGATCGCGATGAAGCCCTTGAAGTAGAGGAGCGGCTGCGAGTAGCCCCGGGTGGCGGGGTCTCGTGACAGCACAGCCTGGAGGTCGGCGATGACGGCCGACCCGATCGACGGGTCTGCGGCGAAGGCCTGGTCGGCGAGGTCGCGGAGGGACATCGCCGAGAGGCCGTGGCCCTCGAGCTTGCCTGCGATGAGTGTGCCGAGCGCGGACTCCAGCGACGGGTGACGCAGGATGGCCTCGTGGAGGAACCCGGCCAGGGCGGGCTCTACCGCGGCGTCGCGAGCCGCCTCCCTGCGGATCTCGTCCCAGACCTGGTTGTCGGCAACAGGGTCAGTCATGAGTGGTCTCCGATTTGGGTGCGAAAGGTGGTTGGGCGTGGACGTCACACCCGACACAGCGCGCTGCTCACCCGCTCGAAAGCCACGTCGCGGCGCGTGACGATGTCGTCTGCGGCTGCAGGACGGTCCATCGTCACTCCCTTCATCGTCGACTCAACGCCTGGGCGCCCGCGAGGATTCCCTCAGTCCTCTGCAAGCGTGATCTCGAGGCCGCCCAGCATCGTGGCGGACAGGTTGTAGAGGAACGAGAACACGGTCGCGAGGGCGGTGAAGATCACCACGTCGACGGCGCCGATGAGCGCGGCCAGCCCGGTCGCACGCTTGGTGTTGATGTACGTGGTGATGTCGAAGGTGGTCGTGTCCGTCGGGGAGGCGAGGATGTCCTTGACCATCTGGTTGATCGCGGTGAACAGGCCGGTGGCCTCGACGACGCTCATCAGGACGTACACGGCGACGACGAAGATGATGCCGCCCGCGATGCCGAACAGCAGCGACGTCTTCATCACCGACCAGGGGTCGATGCGGGAGATGCGCAGGCGGGCACGGCGTGTCCGGCGGGGACGCCTCACGGCTCGCGTCGCAAGCTCGGCCTCGGGGTCGTACTGGGGGGCGGTCGGCAGGGCTGGAGCAAGGGCCGGCGCGCTGACCTGGGCGACCTTCTCCCTCGCGACGGCCGCGGCCGCGACGACGCCGGCGCGGGCGCGCTCCAGGACCGATGGCGCCGCGGCGGGGACCTGCTCGGGCTCGGAGTCGGGCCTGGTCCATGGCTGTGCGGTGGTCGGTGTCGCCGGCTCGGTGCGGGACGCTGCGAACGGCGAAGCCGACCCATCCGCCGGCGCCACTTTCGGCAAGTGGTCGAGCCCAGCAGAGAAGGTGGGGCCTCCAGTCACGCGAGTGTCCTCTCCATAGGTGTTCGAGGTGGCTCCGGTGTCCGGGCCATCGGAAGTCGTGGGCGGTACCTGCAGGGGCTTGCGGGGTGCGGCCCCTGCCGGGCGGGGAGGGCGAGGCGCCCCGGTGCGAGGCTTCGCGGACCGCGGACGCCGTACGGCGGTGGAGTCGGTGTCGGGCGCTCCGGATGATGCGCCATCGGGGGTCTGTGCCGAAGGAGCGCCGTCGATCGTCGGCGCGGCAGGCTCCTGCGACCACCGCTCCCTGTCGGGATTTCCTTCACTCACCGTCGGACACCTCCGGACCGCTTGCAGGCTGCAACCGACTCAACCGTACCGGAGGTGGTACCCCCATCCGAAACGTCTCCATGGGCGCTCGAGCGTTCCTCGGCCCCGGGCCGGGTGGCGCGGGCTCGCATCAGGCAGGAAACATCACGTCTCCTTCACGGTTCCTTCACGAACGGTCGAGAGGCTGTCAGGACCAGGCGATGGGAGTGACGGTGACGGATTCAGGGATGGCCACGCACACGACGGTGCGTACGGCGATGAGCCGGGCCCAGCTGCGGCTGCGCGGCATGCGGCGGCTGAAAGGCGCACGGCGGATCGTCCAGCTGGCGTTCGCGACGTGGATCGTCATCGCCGCCGTACGGAACCAGACATCGCCCAGCGGCCAGTCAGCCTCGCTCGACGCGCTCTGCCCGTTCGGCGCCGTGGAGACGCTCATCACGTGGGTGACCACCGGGCACCTCATCAGCAAGACCCACTCGTCGAACCTGGTCCTGGGTCTGGCGGTCCTCGTCGCCGTGCTTCTCGTCGGCAACGTGTTCTGCGGGTGGATCTGCCCGTTCGGCGCACTCCAGGACGCGCTCACGTGGCTCCGGAAGAAGGCCCGCCTGCCGCAGCTGGCCGTACCGGCGGGCTGGGACCGGTGGCTGCGATGGGGTCGGTTCGTCGTCCTGGGCCTGGTCCTCTACTACTCGGTGTCCACCGCGAAGCTCTGGTTCTCCGACTACGACCCGTACGTGACGCTCTTCGGACTGCGGTGGCTGTTCGCGTTCAACGCGTCGACGATGTGGATCTCCCTCGCGCTGCTCGCCGTGGTCATCGGAGGGTCCCTGGTCGTGGACCGGTTCTGGTGCCGTTACCTGTGCCCGCTGGGCGGGGTGTTCTCGATCGTCGGCAGGTTCAGCCTGCTGCGGATCCGTCGCTCGCGCCGAGCCTGCACGGACTGCACCGTGTGCGACAAGGTCTGCCCGGCCGGCATCACGCCCAGCAAGGCCAAGCCCTTCGTCAGCCCCGACTGCGTCGGCTGCATGGACTGCGTGGCCGCCTGCCCCGTGAAGGGCGCCCTCCGCGTCGAGGCGCCGGTCCTCCTGGGGTTCCCCGTGCTCAAGGAGGCCGAGCGGACCACAGGACGCCCGCGCGAGCGAGTCGGCGCCGGATCGAAGGACGCGTCATGACCAGGCTCACGTGGATCGCTCCGGTCGTCTTCGTCGCGGTGATGCTCGGGGGCGTCGGCATCGCTCAGGCCACCGGTGCCTGGGTCACCTCCGGCAACCAGGTGGTCGTCGCGCGCCAGCTCGCGGCAGACGACGTCAAGGGCTCGATGATCCTCCAGCAGGCCGCAGACGGGCTCGCCGTCCCGTACGCGGAGCTCGTCGCCCTCATCGGCCCTCCGGAGGGGGCAGCGGTGACCCCCACGACAGCCTTCAAGGACCTCGAGGGGCTCGTCCCGGGCTTCAGCCTCACGACGTTCCGCGAGACGTTGAAGGCCTACCTGGCGACCCGTGCGGGGACACCCGTCCCGACCGCGGCGACGTCGACAGGAGCGGCGGGTCCCGGGGACACGACGAGCGTGGCCACCCCGACGGCGTCGTCCAGCCCGACCCGCACCGCGGCCCCCCAGGCCACCGCGACGGGGACGGGAGACGCGTCGGTCAAGGGCTCCATGACGCTGCGCCAGGTCGCCGACGCGAACCACCTGACGCTGTCCGTCCTCGTCGCCGAGTGCGGCCTTCCGGCCGACGTGAACGCGGACCGGACGCTGCGAGAGATCTCCGACGCGACCCCCGGCTTCGACGTCCAGATCGTCAAGGACGCCGTCGCGAGACTCGCCTGAGCGACCCTCCCCCCGCCGTGTGCGCGCCGCGCCTCGCGGAACCGATGCCGAAGGCGAGAATACGGACATGGTGCAGGTGCTGGTCGTCGACGACGAGGCTCAGATCCGGGTCGTCCTGCGGGCGTACCTGGAGCGGGAGGGCTACACGGTCGAAGAGGCGGCGACGGGCAGGGACGCGCTGGCCCTCGCCTCGACGACCCGCCCGGACCTCGTACTCCTCGACATCGGCCTGCCCGATCTGGACGGCATCGAGGTGCTCCGTCAGCTCCGGACCACGTCCGACGTGTACGTCGTGATGGTCACGGCGCGAGCCGAGGAGGTCGACCTCCTCGTCGGCCTCAGTGTCGGCGCCGACGACTACATCGCCAAGCCGTTCAGCCCCCGCGAAGTCGTGGCCCGCGTCAAGACGGTGCTGCGACGAGGACGGGCGGTCCCCGAGCCCGCAGCGACGCCCACCCCCGCCCCGGTATCCGCCGCCTGGGCGTTCGCGGGCCTCACGATCGACCCCGAGCGGCGCGAGGTGCGGACGGGCGACGGCCCCGTCGAGCTCTCCGCCCTCGAGTTCGACCTCCTCGTGGCCATGGCGTCGTCCCCCGGCCGGGTCTTCTCCCGGGCCCAGCTCCTTGAGCGCGTCTGGGGCTATGCGTTCTTCGGCGACGAACGCGTCGTCGACGTCCACGTCCGCAACCTGCGTCGTGCCCTGGGGGACGACGCGGCAGCCCCGGCGATCATCGGCACCGTACGGGGCGTCGGCTACAAGTTCCTCAAGGAGCCGGCATGAGACGCCTCGTGGTGAGGTTCACCCTGTCGCACCTGCTCGTGGCGGTCGTCGGCGGGCTGGTGACCTTCGTGGTCGTGTGGTGGCTGGCCCCGACGATCTTCGACCAGGCGATCGGCCTCGGACCCGGTGGGTCGGGACGGGGTGCCGGGCCGGGGTACGGGCAGGCGCTGCGCGCGACCTTCGCGTCGGCGGTGACGAGCTCGCTGCTCATCGGAACACTCAGCGGAGCGCTCGTCGCCGCTGCCGCCGGCCTGCTCCTGGCACGCGGGCTCCTCCGGCCACTCGCCCGGGTGGGTACGGCCGTCGGCGAGCTGGCGCGTGGAAACTACACGCACCAGGTACCCGTCCCGCGCGAGACCGAGCTCGCCTCGCTGGTGAGCGACGTCAACGCTCTGGGTTCGGAGCTGCAGGCCACGGAGGAGCGCCGGCTCCACCTGCTCAGCGAGGTGGCGCACGAGATGCGTACACCGCTGACCGTCATCGACGGGTACGTCGAGGCGATGATCGACGGCGTCATGCCCGCCGAGCCCGAGCGCCTGGGCCAGGTGAGCACCGAGGTACGCCGGCTGCGGCGGCTGAGTGACGACCTGTCGGCGTTGTCCCGGGCGGAGGAGGGACGGCTCAACCTCACGATCGGTCCCGTGGACCTCGACGAGCTCGCCGCGTCTGTCGTCACCCGGCTGCGCACCCAGGCGGAGGACGCCGGGATCACGCTCACGGCTGTCCCAGGGGCCGGAACCGCGCAGGCTGACTCCGACCGCGCCGTCCAGGTGTTCACCAACTTGGTCGGCAACGCCATCCGTGCGACACCGTCCGGAGGGCGGATCACGCTGCGAGGCTCACGCGTCGCAGGCCGAGCGGCCATGTCGGTCGAAGACACCGGGGAGGGCATCGCTCGCCCCGACCTGGACCGTGTGTTCGAGCGCTTCTACCGCGTACCCGGGTCGGCGTCGGTCTCCGACGGATCAGGCATCGGCCTCACCGTGTCCCGCGCGTACATGCGGGCGCAGGGCGGCGACCTCACCGTCACGTCGGCAGGCCTCGGCCAGGGTGCGACGTTCACGGCGACCTTCGCCTGATCGGGTCCGCCGTCGGAGCGCAGGGCAACGGAAAGGGTCGGGAGCAGACGCTCCCGACCCTGTGACCGCCGAGGTCGTGTCACTGCGTGACGCAGATCCCCGTCCCGTTGCCGTTGCCCCGGGGGCCGTTCCCCCCGAGCCCGGCACGGGTGCCGTTCGCCGGCCCTGCACCGTTGCCCGCGCCGGCGTTCACGCGGTTCATGGCGCCCGTCCCGTCACCGACGTGCGTCGACACCAGGCCGTTCGTGGCGTCGGTGAAGGCCTGCAGGTGCATCTCGGAGCCGCTGAGCAGGTTCGCGTACACGCGGTCGATGTCGGCCTGGGTGGCGGTGCTGATCGCGTCCTTGAGGTCTGCGATATCACGGGTCTCCACGGTGACACCGACCTTGTACGCCTCGGTGAGCGAGACCTTGGCCTGGGCCAGCAGCGAGTCGTACAGCTTCTGGATGTCGGCGTTCGCGTACACGCCCGCCGTCTTGCCCGTCGCCGGGTCCGTCACGCCGTACCGGGTGAGCAGCACCCCGACCGCGTCGAAGTGGCGCTGCTCGCTGGTCGTGATCGTGCTGAACGGCACCGCGTTGTTGTACTGGGCGGCGATCGTCGCGTACAGGTCGCGGGCCATGCGCTCCTCGTCGCGGCTGAAGGCCAGGTCAGCGGCGACCGCCGAGCTGATCGTTGTCGTGTCGCTCGGCATGGCCGGGGACGCGACGGCTGTCCATGCGCCCGCCGCCACGGCGAGGCCGCCCATGCTGATCGCAACCGTACGCAGGATGTTCTTGGAGAAGTTGGTCGTCATGTTGAGGTTCCTTCCTATGTGCTGATGACCCCAGTCAACCGACCCCGTATGAAGGCCCTCCGGTGCCGTCTGTGAAGGTTGTGTGTCGCTGCGAGAGTGCCCGCGCGCGCTGCGGATCGTGCTGTCGTGAGGGACAGCATGGATACTTGCACGCGTGACCGATCTCGTCCTGACGTATCCCCACCTCAACCCCATTGCGCTCAAGCTCGGCCCGCTGGAGATCCACTGGTACGGGATCATGTACGGGCTGGCGTTCCTCATCGGCTACGCACTGCTGAGGCGGCGGGTGAAGTCGGCGCCGTACTCCGACGCGCCGGCCTGGACGGTCGACGACGTCAGCAGCCTGATCTTCTACGCGGTGGGCGGGGTGCTGGTCGGCGGCCGTCTCGGCTACGTGTTGTTCTACAAGCCGGTGTACTACTTCATGCATCCCCTGGAGATCGTGGCGATCTGGGACGGCGGGATGAGCTTCCACGGCGGCGCCCTCGGCGTGATCCTCATGTCGTGGTTGTTCTCACGGCGTCAGCACCGGCCTTTCCTCCAGGTGTCCGACCTGCTCGTACCGGTCGTGCCCGTCGGCCTCG
>DAIEHO010000184.1 GCA_027353565.1 Propionibacteriaceae bacterium | reverse complement strand
CTCGAGGTCACGTACACGGAGCCGGGACTTCAGGGCGACCGGTCGACGGGCGGCACCAAGCCGGCGACCGTCGAGACCGGTCTGCAGATCCAGGTCCCGTTGTTCATCGTCACCGGCGAGAAGGTGAAGGTCGACACGCGCGATGGCAGCTACCTCGGCCGCGTCTGAGGTGAGTGCGCCCCACGAGAGCGCACGCCCCCGTACCTCGGCCCGCCACAAGGCGCGCAAGCACGCGCTCGACATCCTGTTCGAGTCGGACATCCGAGGCACTGACCCGTTGGTGACTCTGGAAGAGCGTCTGACGATCGACGTGACCGTTCGGGAGCTCACGACCGACATCGTCCGCGGGGTGCGCGAGCACTGGGGCTACATCAACGACGCGGTGTCGGACAGGCTCGCCGACGGCTGGACGCTCGAGCGGATGCCGCGCGTCGACCGGGTCATCGCCCGCATCGCCGCGTACGAGCTGCTCTTCACCGAGACCGAGCCGAATGTCGTCGTGAGCGAGGCCGTCACCCTCGCCGCAGAGCTCTCGACGGACGAGTCACCCGCCTTCATCAACGCCGTGCTCCACGGACTGGCCAACCCTCGCCCTGAGAGCCGACCCACGTCCTGACGTGACCAACCCTCAACCTGATGACCACCCGCGGCCTCCCCTCGATCCGGAGGGCGCGGCAAACCCTCAACCTTAATGAGGGATTCACCACCGTTCTTGGCCACCTGGTGTCGGCTTTGGCCTAATGGCACCATGAGTGGACCCGGGGGCCGCCTCGCGCGCGCCATCGTCGCCGTCGCGGCCGTCGTCATGGGATTCGGCCTCATCGGCCCCGTGCCCACCGCGCAGGCGGTCGTGAACACGGCCGCGTACCTGTCGGCCAACGCGCCGCTGGCACAGCGTGAGACAGCCATGTACGGGGTCCCGACCTCGGTGGCCCTGGCCCAGTCCATCCTCGAGTCCGGATGGGGCGGCTCCACGCTGGCCACGCAGGCGAACAACTACTTCGGCATCAAGTGCAGCACCTCGACGAGCCCGTACCCCACCGGCTGCTACGCCATCACGACCACGGAGTTCGACGCGAACGGTGTCCCGTACCAGATCGTGGCGCAGTTCCGGACGTACGCCTCGGTCGCTGACTCGTTCCTCGACCACGGGTACCTTCTCTCGCACAGCAGCAGGTACGCGGCCGCCTTCGCCTACGAGCAGAACCCGGACCAGTTCATTCGGGAGGTGGCCAAGGCGGGGTATGCGACGGACCCGAACTACCCGACGAGCGTCATCGCGATCATGGTGAAGTACGACCTGTACGCGTTCGACCTGACGCACGACCCGAACCCCACCGTGGCCGACCCGGGCGGCTTCGTCGCCCTGTCGCCGACACGCTACGTCGACACGCGGTACACACTGCCGGTCGCCCCCATGGGCACGCTCGACCTCCTGATCGCCGGTCGCAACGACATCCCGAGCGACGCGTCGGCGGTGTCGGT
This sequence comes from Propionibacteriaceae bacterium, assembly GCA_027353565.1. Classification (GTDB taxonomy): domain Bacteria; phylum Actinomycetota; class Actinomycetes; order Propionibacteriales; family Propionibacteriaceae; genus Fen-668. The sequence continues at coordinate 686 of DAIEHO010000184.1, read as the reverse complement.
CAACATCACCGTGACGCAGCCGACGGCTCCGGGGTACATCGCGGCGTACCCGACGGGCTCGGTGCCCAACTCCTCGACGCTGAACTTCGTGGCGGGTCAGACCGTGCCCAACGCCGCCATCGTGAGGATCGGTACGGGCGGGTCGATCACGCTGAAGAACGCCTCCGTCGGAACGACGCACATCATCGTCGACGTCACGGGCTACTACCGGATCGCGACCTCCCAGATGGCGGGCGTGTACGTGCCGCAGACTCCGGTACGCCTCGCAGACTCCCGTACGACCGGTGGTGTCGCTCCCTGGACGGACCTCGTCGTCGACGTGTCGGCGCAGCTGGCCGCAGCACTGGGGACGAACACGGCCGGGGCCAGCGCGGTCCTCAACGTCACGACGACCTCCCCGCAGGCACAGGGCTACGCGACGGCCTACCCGTCGGACAGCCCACTGCCCAACTCGTCGACGCTGAACTTCGTCACGAACAAGACGGTGGCCAACATGGCGATCGTCAGGGTGGGCGCGGACGGCCGCATCCGTGTCCGGAACGCGAGCGTGGGCGCCACCCAGCTGATCGTCGACCTGTCCGGCTTCTTCAAGGGCGGACCGGTGACGATGCACGGGGGATACGTCCCGCTGAGCAACGCCGAGCGCGTGCTCGACACCCGCGAGGGGCTCGGCTACCCAACCGCTG
>DAIEHO010000159.1 GCA_027353565.1 Propionibacteriaceae bacterium | reverse complement strand
GAGACGGCGAACAGCGAGAGGTCGTTGACCCCGTCGCCGAACGACACCAGTCGGTCGCAGTGGAGGAGGGTCTTCAGGCGCAGGGCGGCCGCTGCCTTCGACGCTCCTGCGGGCAGCAGCTCGAACCAGGGGGCCCCGGAGTAGATGTCCCGGTGGAAGAGGCACGAGAACCCGGGATCGGCTGCGAAGTGGTCGCGAACGGGCTCCAGCTCTGCGCCGTCCTCGATGCAGCTCACGTAGAAGACGTCCCCGTCGTACAGGTCGGCGAGGTCGTCCACAGGCCGTCGCCGCTCGTCGTCGCGGCGGCTGTCGAGGAATGCCCTCATCCCCGCGCCGGCGCCCGTCGGGTCGAAGGAGAACCTCTCGACGCCGTCGATCAGGGCGTAGACGATCGGTCGGATCCCGAGCTCGGTGAGTGCGTCCCGCATCTGCTGTGTCTGCGCGGCCGAGAACAGGGACTCGTGCAGTCTCCGGCGGGACCCCGTCCGGACGATGAAGGCGCCGTTGTACACGATGGCGGGCAGCTCGAGCGGCAAGCCTCTGGTGACCTTCTCCGCCGTGGCGAGCGATCGGGCCGTGGCGTACGAGAATCGTCCGCCGTGGCGGACGAAGCGGGTCACGACGTCGGTCGTCCGCGCGGACAGCCGCTGGTCGGGACCGAGCAGGGTCCCGTCGAGGTCGCTGAGGTACAGGGTCGTCACAGTCGCCTTCCCGCGGCGGCCAGGGAGCGGCGGCACGCACTCAGGTCGACTATGCACCAGATGCCGGCGTCGTCGAGGCGGCTGGCGACCACGGTTGCCCCGTTAGACTCAGCCTGTGAGCGACCCAGACAGTACGGGCGGGGGTGCGGCATGAGCCCTGTGGTTTCGGACATGCTGCTGATCCTCGTCTTCATCCTCATCGGCGGCGTGTTCGCCGCTGCGGAGATGTCGCTGGTCAGTCTGCGTGAGTCACAGCTCAAGCAGCTCGCGACGCGGGGCAAGCGGGGTGCGAAGGTCTCGAACCTGGCGGCGTCGCCGAACCGGTTCCTGTCAGCCGTACAGATCGGCGTCACGTTGTCGGGGTTCCTGTCGGCCGCGTTCGGCGGGGCGACCCTGTCCGACTACCTCGGGCCCGTCTTCGTCCGCTGGGGTGTTCCGGAGAGCATCGCCAGGACCCTTGCGCTCATCGTCGTGACGATCGTCATCTCGTACTTCGCGATCGTCCTCGGCGAGCTGGCTGCCAAGCGGCTCGCCATGCAGCGCGCGGAGGTGTTCGCCATGGCGCTCGCGCCGCTCGTCGACACCATCGCCAAGGCCGTTCGCCCGCTGATCTGGTTCCTCGGTGTGTCGACCAACGCCGTCGTCCGACTCTTCGGCGGCGACCCGAGCGCGGGACGCGAGCAGGTCACGGAGGAGGAGATCCGGGCCCTCGTGACAGGGTCGCAGTCGCTGGGCGTCGAGCAGCGCAACATCGTCGACCAGCTGTTCGACGCGGGCGAGCGCTCGCTGCGCGAGGTGATGGTGCCGCGTACCGAGGTCGACTTCCTCGCCGGTTCGATGCCGGTGCACGCCGCCCTGCGCGAGGTGCAGGGCGCGCCCCACAGCCGGTACCCGGTCACCGGGCAGACGGTTGACGAGGTGCTCGGCTTTCTGCACGTCCGAGACCTCATGGACCTCACGCAGGCCACGCGCAACGCGCCCGTGTCGCGCCTCGTACGTCCCGTCATCTCGCTGCCGGAGACCGTCAAGATCCTCCACGCGCTCACCGAGATGCGCCGTACGAACTCTCAGCTGGCGATCGTGCGCGACGAGTACGGCGGCACAGCGGGGATCGTGACGCTCGAGGACCTGGTCGAGGAGCTGGTCGGCGAGATCCAGGACGAGTACGACGTCGCCCACGTCTCGATCGTGCGCCTGTCCGGAGCCGTCGAGGTCGACGGGTTGCTGACGCTGGAGGGCTTCGCGGACCGGACCGGGTACCAGCTGCCCGAGGGCCCGTACGACACGGTCGCCGGCTACTGGGTCGCGCAGCGGGGAGAGCTGCCTTCCGTGGGAGCCACCGTACGGGTCGTGGTGCCGCAGGTGACGGGCAACGCCGAGTCGACGTTCGACATGACGGTGACCGAGCTGGATGGCCGTCGAGCCGCTCGCATCATCATCCGCCCGGCCGGGGACGACGCCGCAGAGAGACCAGTCCGGCAGGAGGTCCCCGCTGCTCACCAGGAGAACCCGGCGGGTGGCGAGGACATCGCGGCGACAGGCCAGGCGCATGCGGTCGACGCGGCGGGCGACCGATAGGCTCGGCGGCGCCAGAGCCCTGTGTTTGAGGCGTGCCGAGGAGGTGACGTGCGCGATCCGGATGGTTCGAAGCTTCTGACCGGAGACGAGGTGGGCAGCCTCCTGCGCACCGCCGTGCAGCATGCCGGCGGGGTCCTCCAGTCGTGGGCGCTCGACCACATCGACGCGAACCCGCAGCGGTCGACGACCGCCACGTACGTCGCGTCCGTCGAGTGGCCTCACGGCGTCCGCAAGGAACTGCTCGGCGTCTCGGCCCGGGCCGGAGGCCTGGCGCGTACGGACGAGCGCGCGGCGATCTTCGCCGACGGCGACCGCGAGGTTGCCGTGTGGATCTACCCGAAGGACCCTGACCTGCCCGGTCTGGAGCGCGCCGCCTACCCGACCGAGATGGCCGCGGTCCTCAACGAGTACCGGGTCTTCCCGACCCCTGTCGGGGTCGACCAGATCCGTCTCGACATGATCGGCTACCGGCCGCGGCGACGAGCGGTCCTCAAGTGCACCGTGACGGCGCCGCCGAGGGTGCTGTACGTGAAGGTCCTTCGGGAGCGTCTCTTCGACTCCGTGAAGTCACGGCACGAGCTTCTGCTCGCCGCCGGCGTGCCGGCCCCGGTGATCCTCGCGGCCACGTCCGACCACCTGCTGGTCCTCGACGAGCTGCCCGGAAGGCCCCTCGCACGCGCCATCTTCGACGACGAGCCGCCGACGACGGCCGAGCGTCTCATCCGGGTGCTCGACGCGATGCCGGCCTCGGTCGCCGCCCTCGAACGCCGACCGCCGTGGGCCGACGCCGTGAGGCACTACGCGCGGATGGTGTCCCAGGCGCTGCCGCCGCTCCAGCCGCGACTGGACTGGATGGCGGAGCAGATCACCCAAGGGCTCGAGGGCTTCCCGGAAGGCGAGGAGCCCACGCACGGGGACTTCCACGAGGGCCAGATCCACGTACGGAACGGACACGTGTCCGGCATCCTCGACATCGACACCGTGGGGCCGGGGCGCCGCGCCGACGACCTGGCCTGCCTCGTCGCCCACCTGTCGACCGTACAGCGGATGAACGCCCGCCAGGCCGAGCGGGTGCACCACCTGCTCCGCACGTGGGTGCCGGTCTTCGACGAGCGCGTCGACCCCACCGAGCTGCGCTTGCGCTCGGCCGCGGTGATCATCTCGCTGGCGACGGGCCCGTACCGCAGCCAGGAGCCGCACTGGGAGCGGGAGACCCACCAGATCGTGGACGCCGCGGAGGCCCTGATCCGCCAGGTGGTCTAGGGCGGGCCCGACGTGCGGCTGCACGCACCTCAGGGACCGGTGGCCGGTCCCGGCCGGTGCCGCGGTGATCGCTCGGAACCGGGCTCAGGCCTTCGTGTAGTGCGCGACCCAGTCGATCTGGATGTCGGAGACAGCGGGCGTCAACGGACCCGGCACGCCGTTGTCGACGGTCTCGTACGCCTTGGCTGAGCCGTTCGGGTCCATCGCGCCGCACTGGAAGCCGATCCACAGCCTCTTCGTGGTGATCTGGGAGTTGTTGAACGTCACCCACGGCTTGCCGTCGAACGTGTACGTGATGGTGCTGGTGCCGAGGATGACGCCGTACGTGTGCCAGCCGCTCATGTCAGGGTTGGAGAAGAACTGCTGGACCTGGTTGTTGGTGGTGCCCCAGTGGTACGTGGACATGACCTGGGGCCCGTTGACCCGACCCTCGGCGATGTCGACCTCGGGCGGCCAGGAGCCGTCGTTGGGATAGAGCAGGAAGACGTAGCCGATGCCCTTGGAGACGGGGAACTTGGCGCGTACCTCCCAGCGACCGCCGACCGCGGTGTAGAAGTCGCCGCTGCTGATGCCGGCGCTCGACCAGGCACCGTTCTGGTACTGCGTACGAAGCACGAGGCTTCCGTTCGACGTGAACGCGTTCGACTCCTTGTACAGGCCCATCGCGCCCTGTCCCGGAGCCTGGCCGCCGTAGCCGTACGCGACCCACTTCGTCTGGTCGATGGGTACGTTGAAGTTGTCGACCCAGTCGGCCTTCCAGCCTGCGTACGTACCCGTGGCCTGCTGGGTCGTCGACAGGGCCTTCGTGGTCGGATCGGGGCTGGAGGCCGCGGCGGACACCGACGTGGAGGCTGAGGCCTTCGTCGTCGTCGACGCCTTCGTGGCGGGGGCACTGGGCGCCGAGGAGGTCTTCGGAACTGGAGTCAGCGTCGCGGCGGCGGGCGTGGTGGCGGTTGCTGGGACCGTCTGCCTGGACGTCACAGCAGTGGCCACCTGACTGGCGCTGGTCGCCTGTGCGGACGCGACACCGGTCGCGGTGATGGACTGGGCGGCGGGCGCGGCAGCTGCCTGCATCACGAGAAGACCAAGCCCGACTGCGGCTGTCGTGACCGTTCTGAGGCGTGCGGAAGTGCGCGAGATCGGCATTCTAGGTTCCCCCCTATGGGCCTTCTGGCATGAAGGACGCTACAGGTGGGGCACGCCGCGGCCAGGGTCAGATGAGGGCTTCATCACATTCCTGAGAAAGGGCTCAGGGCCCCCTGTGGGAGAGCTGGCGCGAGCCTGCGGAGAGGCACGAGGCGCCGACGGACGACGCCTCAGGCCGGGTCAGGCGGCCCTGTAGTGGGCCACCCAGGCGATCTGGATGTCGTTGACGGCCGGGGTGAGGGGGCCGGGCACACCGTTGTCGACGGTCTCGTACTGGTTCGCCGAGCCGCTGGGGTCCATCGCCGCACACTGGAACCCGAGCCACATCTTCGTGGTGGTGACGTTCGTCGTGATCGTCGCCCAGGGCTTGCCGTCGAACGTGTAGGTGATCGTGCTGGTGCCGATGACGACCCCGTACGTGTGCCAGGCGCTCATGGTCGAGTTGCTCAGGTACTGGGAGTCGCGGTTGTTCGCGCTCCCCCAGTGGTAGGTCGCCATGACCTGGGGGTCGTTGACCCGTCCCTCGGCGATGTCGACCTCCGGCGGCCAGGTTCCGTCAGCCGGCCACAGGAGGAAGTCGTAGCCGATGCCCTTCGCGACCGGGAACTTCGCCCGGATCTCCCAGCGTCCCCCCGAGGCGGAGTAGAAGTCTCCGCTGCTCACACCCGCGCTCGACCAGGCGCCGTTCTGGTACTGGGTGCGCAGGACGAGGTTGCCGTTCGCGGTGAAGGCGTTCGACTGCCGGTACAGGCCCATTCCTCCCTGTCCGGGAGCCTG
>DAIEHO010000150.1 GCA_027353565.1 Propionibacteriaceae bacterium | reverse complement strand
CGGCTGGGGGAGCCACCACGAGGGTCGTCTGGCCGAGCTGCTCGAGACCGGGCTTCCGACTCGTGCCACATGGGCGGCTGGGAGTCGTACGTGGATGCCGGCGGCCGCGAGGTCGACCAGGCTGCTGTCCTGAGTCTGCTCGGAGCCGTCGGGATCGTCGTCGACGGCGTGTACGGGGTCGGGGCGCGAGCAGGTCTGCCGCCGCGGGTGGCGGATGTGGCGACAGCATGCCGCGAGAGGGGCGCCCACGTCGTCGCGGTCGACCTGCCGTCGGGGCTCGAGGCCGACTCGTGCGTCGTCCCGCCGGACGCGTTCAGCGCCGTCCGGACGGTGACGTTCGGCACGTACAAGCGGTGTCATTTCTTCGAGCCCGCCCGGTCGCGCTGCGGCAGGGTGACGCTCGTCGACATCGGGCTGGAGCCGTCAGGCGCCGGCGTCGTCGCGTGGGAGCGTGCGGACGTGGCGGCCGCGTGGCCCTACCCGGACGCGACGAGCGACAAGTACGCGCGCGGCGTGGTCGGCGTCGACACAGGGTCGCCGGACTACCCGGGCGCCGGCGTCCTCTCGACGCTCGGCGCCGTGTATGCCGGCGCCGGCATGGTCCGCAGCCTCGGGGCGGAGCGGGTCTTCGAAGCCGCCTCGCGTATCCTGCCCAACGTCGTACGGGCCGATGGGCGCGTCCAGGCGTGGCTCGCGGGGTCCGGCTGGGGGAGCCACCACGATGGTCGTCTGGCCGAGCTGCTCGAGACCGGGCTTCCGATGGTCGTCGACGCCGATGGGCTCGCGCAGGTGCCGGACGGGCTCAGGCGGCCGGACGTCCTGCTGACCCCCCACGCCGGGGAGCTCGCGAAGCTGCTCGGCATCGAACGGGCCGACGTGACGGCCGACCCGGTCGCGGCTGTACGGACGGCGGTCAAGCGCTTCGGCACGACGGTGATGCTCAAGGGCGCCACCCAGTACGTGTCGGGCCCCGACGACGACCGCGTACAGCTCGCCGTTCCCGGGCCGGCCTGGACCGCACAGGCGGGCTCGGGAGATGTCCTCGGCGGAATCTGCGGCACCCTGCTCGCGGCCGGGCTCCACCCGGTCGTCGCCGCAGTCTGCGGAGCGTCGATCCAGGCCATGACCGCCGCCGCCCACCCCGGGCCGTACCCGCCGCAGGACCTCGCCCGGATGCTCCCTGAGACCATCGCGGGACTGCGCGCGTGAACTGCGCGCGAGGCGCGCATCCAGAACCCTGCTGACGGGCAGCTTCTCGGCGTGGGCCGTCCCGACTCGCCGGTCTCCGGAGCCGGCCAGGTTCTCTCCGGGATGGGCCAGGTTCTCTCCGGGATGGGCCAGGTTCTCTCCCGGGATGGGCCAGGTTCTCTCCCGGACCGGACTCAGACGACCTCGAGCTCCCCGTGGCGCACCGTGCTGCACGCGTCGTCGTAATGGACGAGGAGCTGGTCGCAGATGTGGGACCAGGTGCGGTGCTCGATGGAGTCATGGGCTCCCGCGGCGAGCCGGTCGCGCCGAGGCGGGTCGTTCACCAGGGCCTCGACGTGCGCACGCATCGTCGCCAGGTCACCCGGAGGGTAGAGCAGGCCCGTGACGTCCGGTTCGATGAGGTCGAGCGGGCCGCCCACGGCCGGGGCGACCACCGGCACGCCGCAGGACTCGGCCTCCTGGATGGCCTGGCCGAACGTCTCGAGCTCACCCGGGTGAACGAAGACGTCCATGCTCGCCACGACTCGAGGCAGCTCCTCACCGCCGAGCTTGCCCAAGAAGTACGCGTCGGGCAGAAGCTCCTCCAGCTCCGCGCGCAGCGGACCGTCACCGACGACGACGAGCCTGGTCCCGGGGATGCCGGCGAGCACGGCCAGGTCCGCCACCCGCTTCTCCGGCGCCAGGCGGGCCATCGTGCCGACGATGACCTCGCCGTTCGGCGCCAGCTCCGCCCTCAGCGTCTCGTCCCGTTTCGACGGGTCGAACCGTACCGAGTCCACCCCGCGCCCCCAGATCCGTACCCTCGGCACCCCTCGCTCCACGAGGGTCTGTGCGGTGTACGTGCTGGGGGCCAGCGTCAGCGTCGCGAGGCTGTGGATGCGGCGGAGCCGGTGCCACAGCACGGGGGTGATGCGTGCCCAGCCGTAGCTGCTGGCGTAGGCGGCGATCTCGGTCTGGAAGACGCCGACGCTGGGGATCGACATGCGGCTGGTGGCGAGGACGGCGTTGTAGCCCATCGAGAACGGCGCCGCGAGATGGACGACGTCCGGCGCGAAGTCGGCGAAGATCCGCTCGAACTGCGACGTGGGCGTCAGCCCGATCCGTACGTCCGCGTAGCCCGGCAGGCTCATGGCGGCCAGGGCGGTCACGGGGTACCCCGCGTACTCGGCCGGGACCCCTTCGTCCTGCGGTGCGATGACGAGCGCCTCGTGGCCGCGCAGCCGGAGGTGCTCGAGGACGCGCAGCACCGAGTTCGTCACCCCGTTCACCTGGGGCAGGAAGCTCTCCGCCACGATCACCACGCGCACGTTGTCGATGCTAGCCCCTGAGGCTGAACCCCCCGATCCTCACAGCCGACCTGCGCCTGGCGCGAAGATGAACACCACGGAGGCCTTTTCCACGTGACGAACAGGGGGCACAGACCGGAGCGGGCAGGTGATCGGAGCCCGCTCAGGGGCCGGATCCCGTGACGGCCGCGGTCGGACCGGGCACTAGTGTTGGCGGCGCCGACCGACCGACTCGATCCGGAGCTGCCATGCCCCACGCGTACATTCTGACCTCAGTCGGAGGCGGCAACGCCTTGTCGCCGTTCCGGGCCGCCGCACTCGTACGGCGCCTGCAGACGGTCGTACCCGCTGTGACCCAGGTGACCGGGCGGTTCGTGCACCAGGTCGCCAGCGACGTGGCCCTCGACACCGCGACGTCCGAGACCGTGACCCGCCTGCTCACGTACGGACCGGCAGCGGGCCCCGCCGCCACCGGAGCAGCGACCACCACTGTCGTCGTCGCCCCCCGCCTCGGGACGCTGTCCCCCTGGGCGTCGAAGGCGACCGACATCGCGCACAGCTGCGGGGTAGCCGTACGCCGGGTGGAGCGGGTCGTCGAGTACACGCTGGCCAGCGACGCGCCGCTCGACGACGCCGAGTGGGCCTCGGCCGCTGATCTCCTTCACGACCGGATGACCGAGTCGGCGTTCGCGTCGGTCGACGATGCGGCACACCTGTTCGACGAGCGCACCGCCGAGCCGATGGCGCACGTGGACGTCGTCGGTCGAGGTCGTACCGCGATCGAGGAGGCCAACGTCGAGTTCGGGCTGGCGCTGTCCGACGACGAGATCGACTACCTCGTCACCGCGTTCACCGGCCTCGAGCGCAACCCCACCGACGTCGAGCTCATGATGTTCGCCCAGGCGAACTCGGAGCACTGCCGCCACAAGATCTTCAACGCGGACTTCGTCATCGACGGCGAGGTGCAGCCCGCGTCCCTGTTCGGGATGATCCGCCACACCGAGGCCGTGAACGGCCACGGCACCGTCGTCGCGTACAAGGACAACGCCTCGGTCATGGAGGGTGGCATCGTGACCCGCTGGGCGCCGGAGGGGGGCGACGGGCCGAGCGAGTACGTGGCGAAGACCGACGAGGTCCATGTCCTCATGAAGGTGGAGACGCACAACCACCCGACCGCCATCAGCCCCTTCCCGGGCGCGGCGACCGGGTCCGGTGGCGAGATCCGCGACGAGGGCGCGACGGGCCGCGGCTCCGCTCCGAAGGCGGGCCTCACCGGCTTCGCCGTGTCGAACCTCCACCTGCCCGGTACGGACGAGCCGTGGGAGCGCGACCCGTACGGTGCGCCCGGCCACATCGCGAGCCCACTCGAC
>DAIEHO010000030.1 GCA_027353565.1 Propionibacteriaceae bacterium | reverse complement strand
CAGACCGACGCCTGGCTCTCGAGCCAGGCGACGACGGCACGTACGAAGCCGTCCGGGCTCGTCAGCCCCGCTCAGGACTCGTACGACTCCAGCGGTGGGCACTCGCACATGAGGTTGCGGTCGCCGTACACGCCGTCGATGCGTCCCACCGCCGGCCAGTACTTGTCCTTGACCGGACGCGCGGCCAGTGGACCGTGCGGCTTGCCGCCGGGAAACGCTGCGAGCTCGCGCGAGTACGGGTGGCCCCACTCGTCGGCGACGACCCGTACCAGCGGGTGCGGCGCGTTGTGGAGCGGGTTGTCGTCGACGGGCCACTCCCCCGCCAGTACGCGCTCCGCCTCGCCCGCGATCGCGATCATGGCGTCGCAGAACCGGTCGAGCTCCTCCTTCGACTCCGACTCCGTGGGCTCGACCATGAGGGTCCCGGAGACGGGGAAGCTCATCGTCGGCGCGTGGAACCCGTAGTCGACGAGGCGTTTGGCGACGTCGTCCACGGTGACGCCCGTTCTCTTCGTGAGGGGGCGCAGGTCGAGGATGCACTCGTGCGCGACCAGGCCCGACTCCCCCGCGTACAGCACGGGATAGGTGTCCCCGAGCCGCTTCGCGACGTAGTTCGCCGCGATCAGCGCGCCCTCCGTCGCCGCGCGCAGCCCGTCGGGTCCCATGAGCGCGATGTACGCGTACGTGATCGGCAGGACGCCCGCCGAGCCCTGCGGCGCCGACGCCACCGCGTGGGTCATGCCCTCGCCCAACGGGTCTCCCGGCAGGAACGGCGCGAGGTGTTCGCGGACAGCGACCGGGCCCACGCCGGGACCGCCACCGCCGTGCGGGATGGCGAACGTCTTGTGCAGGTTGAGGTGGCTCACGTCAGCCCCGAACGCACCCGGACGGGCGAGCCCGACGAGCGCGTTAAGGTTCGCCCCGTCCACGTACACCTGTCCGCCGGCCGCGTGAACGGTCTCGCAGATGGAGGTGATCGTGTCCTCGAAGACACCGTGCGTCGACGGATACGTGACCATGATGGCCGCGAGCTTGGCCGCGTTGGCCTCGATCTTCGCCCGCAGGTCGTCCAGGTCGACGGACCCGTCGGACCCCGCCTTGACGACGACCACCGTGAGACCCGCGAGGGCGGCGGAGGCCGCGTTCGTACCGTGCGCCGACGACGGGATCAGGCAGACCGTACGGTGCGTGTCGCCCCGTGACTCGTGGTAGCGCTTGATCGCGAGCAGCCCCGCGAACTCGCCCTGGCTTCCGGCGTTCGGCTGCAGCGAGATCCTGTCGTAGCCGGTGATCGCGCACAACCACGACTCCAGCTCGCCGATCAGCTCCGCATAGCCGAGGGCGTCGCTCTTCGGGGCGTACGGGTGGAGGTTCGCGAAGCCGGGGTACGAGATCGGCTCCATCGCCGCAGCCGGGTTGAGCTTCATCGTGCACGAGCCGAGCGGGATCATGCCCCGGTCGAGCGCGAAGTCACGGTCGGCCATGGCCCGGAGATACCGCAGCATCTCCGTCTCCGAGTGGTAGGCCGAGAAGACCGGGTACGTGAGGTAGTCCGGCGCACGGTCGTGACCTGCCAGCGCCGTCGTGCTCGGAGCGTCGGCGAGCGGAGCGCCGAGAACGTCAGCCAGCGCCGCGAGCTCCGCGTCCGTCACCCCCTCTCCCACAGACACTGCCAGCGCGTCGGCGTCGACGAGGCGGAGCAGGATGCCTGCGTCATGAGCCGTCGCGACGAGCTCCTGGGCCCGACCAGGTGCCTCGATGACGACCGTGTCGAAGTACGTGTCGTACCGGACGGAGAGCCCGGCGGACACGGCGGTGGCCGCGATCCGTTGGGCCGTGGCGTGAACCGTCGACGCGATCCGGCGCAAACCATCGGGCCCGTGGTACACCGCGTACAGCGCGGCGGTCACGGCCAGCAACACCTGCGACGTGCAGATGTTGGAGGTCGCCTTCTCGCGGCGGATGTGCTGCTCACGCGTCTGGAGCGCGAGCCGGTACGCGGGGACGCCGTCGGCGTCGACCGAGACGCCGACCAGGCGGCCCGGCAGCTGACGCTCGAGGCCCTCCCGGACGCTGATGTAGCCCGCGTGCGGGCCGCCGAAGAACAGCGGCACACCGAAGCGCTGCGTGCTCCCCACCGCGACATCGGCGCCCCAGGCCGCGGGCGGCTCGAGCACGGCCAGGGAGAGCAGGTCGCACGCGCCAACCACGAGCGCACCGGCGTCGTGCGCGGCCCCCGCGATGCGCTGGAGGTCCGAGGCGCTCCGTACGCGTCCGTCCGCCGTCGGCTGCTGCACGACCACGCAGAAGAGGTCGTCGAGGTCGTCGTCGAGGTCGGCGGACCCGATGACGATGTCGAGACCCAGCGCTTCGGCACGCGTGCGGAGCACCGCGAGGCTCTGCGGGTACAGGCCGGGGTCGACGAGGCAGCGGGTGCCCTTCTTCGCAACCCGGTTCGCCAGCGCGACGGCCTCGGCGACGGCCGTACCCTCGTCGAGCAACGATGCGCCCGACGTGGCCAGCCCTGTCAGGTCGCTGCACATGGTCTGGAAGGTCAGCAGCGCCTCGAGCCGTCCCTGGCTGATCTCCGGCTGGTACGGGGTGTAGGCGGTGTACCAGGCGGGGTTCTCCAGCACCGAGCGGCGGATCACGGGAGGCGTGACCGTCTGGCTGTAGCCCAGCCCGTACATCGGCACCGTCACGACGTTCTGCTCCGACAAGGAGCGCAACCGTGCCTGCACCTCCGACTCCGACCGAGCCTCCGGGACGCCGGGCATCTCGGCGGAGCGGATGGCGGCGGGGATCGCCGAGCCGACCAGGTCGGCGACCGATGCGACGCCGATCGTGGCGAGCATGCGCTCGTGGTCAGTGGAAGAGGGTCCGATGTGACGCTCGGCGAAGCCCGAGCCAGAACGAAGAGTCATGTGGCGCCTTTCTGTGCCCAGGCGCCAACCTAACGAACGAGGGCGTCAGCCCGCGAACCGGGCCGCTCGTCGGGCCGCCAGCTCGTCGATCGCTCGGGTCGTGTCGTCGGCCCGTTCGGTCGGGAGGTCGAGCAGCGTCCCCTCGATCGAGCGCCACACGCCCCCGAGAGCGATGCCGAACATGCCCTGTCCACCCTTGAGGAGGTCGACGACCTCGTCGTCCGACGTGC
>DAIEHO010000026.1 GCA_027353565.1 Propionibacteriaceae bacterium | reverse complement strand
GCGAGCACCTCGGACAACGCGTACACGGGCTCGCTGCCGTCCTTGTGAGTCTGCTCCCACAGCCGCAGGATGCCCTCCAGATCGTCGGGATGGAACTCCCGGAGGCGCCAGCCAGGCATCGTTGCCTCTTCCTCGTCAGGTCATGGCAGTCGTCGGCCGAGTCATCGGCCTTCGGAGGCATCGTCGCAGATCCGCGACGATGAGGCGGCGGGAACCGCATCTCCGTGCCTTCCCGGGATCTGCCGCTCGGTGGCACACTCGATCGATGGCCGGCAGAACCTTGTACGACCGGATCGGGCCGGACAGGATCACGGCTCTGGCGCAGGCATGGCACGACCGAGCGACGGCGGACGCTGTGGTCGGGCACGCGTTCGCGCACGGGTTCGACCCCGACCACGTACAGCGCATCGCCGCGTACTGGGGACAGGCGTGGGGAGGTCCTGCGGCCTATACGAAGACCATGGGGGACGAGTCCACGGTGGTACGGATGCACTCCGGCGAGGGCGAGCACCGCGAGATGGACGAGCGGGCCGAGGAATGCTTCGTCGCGGCTGCGCGCGATGTCGGCCTGGCCGAGAACGTGTGCGACGAGCTTCGTGCCTACTGGCGCTGGGAGACCGTCCAGCTCAACGCCCACCCCGACTCCGCCGAGGAGGTGCCGGCGGGCCTTCCGTTCCCCCTCTGGCCCGGAGACCTGCGCCGCGGGACGGGCGGCTGAACGTCGCGGGTGCCCGCGATCGGGCGCTGTCTTTGCCAGGGCTGGACGCCTCGTGACAGGCTAGCCCGGGACCGCGCCGCAGACTTTCCAGCGTCGTCGGCCGACGTCGACCTGAGGACACACCGTGATGCCCGAGATCCCCACCGACGCTGAACAGACGTCGTTGGAGAAGACTGTGCCGCCCTCCCGACGTGCGCTCACCATGGCGTGGACGCGCTCCCACCTCCACCTGGTTGCACCCGTCGTCGTCTACCTCATGCTCGTCATCTTCGGAGTCACGACGTCGAACATCGGCGTGAACTACATGCGCGAGGACCCGGCGAAGCCGCTCGGCGTCCAGATAATGAGCGCCTCCGAGATCCGCAGCGACGAGTACACGTCGCAGTCCCCGCTGTGGCTGGGGGAGATGGCCGTCGGCGGCATGGAGACCCAGAACCCTCTGTCTGCCTCGCCGGACTTCTTCGCACAGCTGCCGGACGGTCCCATCTCTGCCGTCGTCTTCTTCGAGGGGTCCCTGCTGACGCTCGGTCCGTGGCTGCCCGATGCGATGCTGTTCGCCGCCAAGTGGTGGCTTCCAACGTTGATGCTCGCGCTCGGCCTGCCCGTCTGGTTCCGGCAGATCACGGGGTCGATGCGCTGGGGATATCTCTCCGCGATCCTGATCTACTTCTCACCCGCGTCAGCCTGGTGGTCTCTGCTGCCGGTCAGCACTCTGGGCTTCATCTTCGCCGGCTGCGCCCTGGGGATCTGGGGCCTCGACCAGTTCGACAAGGGCAGGCGAGGTCGCGCCGTGGCCGGGCTCGCCGTGGCCGGCATCCTTCTGGCGCGCTTCCCGTCGTACTACCAGCCGTACGCCGTGATGCTCGGACTCGCGCCAGTCCTCGCCACCGCGGCCTTCCTCCTGGTGCGGCCCGGCCCGTTGCGGCGCAAGGTCATCGGTCTCGTGGCGTTCGGCGCCTACAGCGCGATCGTGACCGGGCTGCTCCTCCTGGAGTCGTGGTCCGCCATCGCTGCCGGGCTCAAGACGGTGTATCCGGGCAGGCGCAGCGCCTCAGGCGCCTCGCTGTCGATCGGCCAGGTGTTCGGTGCCACCAACCTCGCCTGGCTCTCGGGCCTCGACACATCCACCGTCACCAACAGGTCCGAGGTCTCCACCTCCTTCACCGTCCTTCTCGCGGTGCTCGTCATCCTCGTGGTCGCGCAACGCTGGCGCGGTTCTCGGGCGATGCTGGTCCCGTTCTCGGTCATGACGATCCTGGCCCTCTTCTGGCTGTCGTGGTGCACCTTGTCGTGGGGCCACCTGGGCGACCACCTTCCGCTCGTCAACTGGGTCACCCCAGGGCGTGCGTCCAACGCCGTCGGCTACCTCGCCATCATCTCCTTCTGCATGTTCATGACGCAGTGGCGCCCACCAGCCCGGCGGATCGTCGGCGTGGTCGCAGGCCTCGTGGCGGCGGGCATCTCCGCGTACGCCGGATCCGACCTGGCGCACTCGCTCATACCGTTCCTCCGGGCCTGGGAGGTCGGGTTCTCCGCTCTCGTGACCGGGGTCGTGGTCGCCCTTCTCGTGCTGCGTCCGCGCGCGAACTCCACGCTGGTCGCCACGACGGTGGTCGCGGCGCTCCTCGTGATCACCGCGAACCCCGTACTCGTCGGGCTCGCTGACCTGAGAGAGAGCGGCACGGCGTCGAAGATGCTTGCGGCGGGCACGGCGTCGCGCAAGGACGGATCGTTGTGGGTGAGCGACTCGACCTATGTCGACGCACTGCTCCTGGCGACCGGGACGCCGACGCTCTCGGGTCGGCAGCAGGTCGGGCCCGTGGTCGCGGAGTGGACGAAGCTCGATCCCACCAAGGCCAACGAGGCGGCATGGAACCGCGGTGGCACGCACATCCGCTTCGACTGGACCTCGAGCACGACGCTGACCTTCACCAAACCCTACCCGGACTCGGTCCTCATCAGCGGCTCACCGTGCACGGTCAAGCAGGACATCTCCCAGCTGGGGTTCGTCGTCTCCCATCGCCCGCTGAGCGCGGCATGCCTGACGCAGACCGACACGCTCG
>DAIEHO010000309.1 GCA_027353565.1 Propionibacteriaceae bacterium | reverse complement strand
GACACTGCGCGCGTCCTTCTCCGACGCGCAGTGCGGGTTCAAGGCGATGCGCCGGGACGTCGCGCAGACGCTGCTGCCGCTGGTCGAGGACACGAACTGGTTCTTCGACACCGAGCTGCTCGTCCTGGCGCAGCGGGCCGGCCTGCGGATCCACGAGGTGCCGGTCGACTGGGTCGACGACCCGGGCACGACCGTCGACATCGTGGCGACCGCGACGGAGGACCTGCGCGGAGTCGTACGGCTGGTCCGCGGCCTCGCCACACGTCGCATCCCCGTCGCACGGGTGCAGGCGGAGCTGGCGAGTCCCGAGCTGCCCGCGACCGTGCCCGGTGTGCCGCAGGGGATGCTCGGGCAGGTGCTGCGGTTCACCGTCGTCGGCGTGAGCTCGACCATCGCGTACTTCGTCCTGTACGTGCTGCTGAGCGACGTGACGAACGACCAGGTGGCGAACCTCGTGGCGCAGATCGTGACGGCGGTGGCGAACACCGCCGCGAACCGGGCCTTCACGTTCCGGGTGCGCGGAAGCAAGGGGCTGGTCAAGGACCATGCGACCGGCCTGCTCGCGTTCGCGATCGCCATGGTCCTCACCAGCGGGTCCCTGTGGGTGCTGCATGCGGTGTGGCCGAACGTCAGTGAGTGGGTCGAGGTGGCCGTCCTCATGTCCGCCAACCTGGTCGCCACACTCGTACGGTTCCTGGCCCTGCGGTTCGTGATCGGGCGGAAGGCGACGACGCGCACCTAGACAGCGTGTACGGTCCGGGCATGGCAATCACTCGGGCCGAGCTGGCGAGACTGGTCGACCACACACTGCTGCGTACGGATGCCTCGCACGCGGACGTGCTCGCGCTGGTCGGCGAGGCGCGCGACCTCGGCGTGTACGCGGTGTGCGTCTCGCCGTCGATGCTGCCCGTCCCGGACCTGCCCCCCGAGCTGAAGCTCGCCACCGTGTGCGGGTTCCCGTCGGGTAAGCACACGCTTGCCGTGAAGGTCGCCGAGGCCGCGGAGTCGGTACGGCTCGGGGCGGACGAGGTCGACATGGTCATCGACCTCGGGCTGCTCAAGGCCGGTCGGCAGCGCGACCTCGTGCGGGAGATCCGTGCCGTGCGCGACGAGGTCCCGGTGCTCAAGGTCATCATCGAGTCGGCGGCGCTGACCGACGAGGAGATCGTCCTCGCGTGTGAGGCGGCGGCCGAGGCCGGCGCCGACTTCGTGAAGACCTCGACCGGCTACCACGCCGCCGGGGGTGCGAGCGTCCACGCCGTGTCGCTGATGTCGATGACGTTCGGCGACCACCTCGGGGTGAAGGCGTCGGGGGGCATCCGCACGTACGAGCAGGCCGCCGCCCTCGTGGCCGCCGGCGCCACCCGCCTGGGCATGTCGGCGACAGCCACCGTACTGGCCGCCGCTCCGGAGTGACGCAGCCGTCGCCCTGAGGACGTGAGCGGCGAAGCCGGTCACGTCCTCACCACCGGGGGGCCACCCTGCACGGGCCCGACCGGCGGGGTTCTCTCCCCGACCGGGCTACGTTCTCTCCCCGACCGAGCTACGTTCTCTCCCGGACCGAGCTAGGTTCTCTCCCCGATCAGTCGGGGAGGCGGGTGCGGTGGAAGTTGAGGTGGCTGCGGCTGGCGGTCGGGCCGCGCTGCCCCTGGTAGCGCGAGAGGTTAACCGCGGACCCGTACGGGTTCATCGCAGGGCTCGAGAGCTGGAAGAAGCACAGCTGGCCGACCTTCATCCCTGGCCAGAGCATGATCGGCAGGGTCGCGACGTTCGAGAGCTCCAGGGTGATGTGGCCGGTGAAGCCAGGGTCCACGAAGCCGGCCGTCGAGTGCGTGAGCAGCCCGAGCCGGCCCAACGACGACTTGCCCTCGAGCCGTGCGGCGATGTCGTCGGAGAGCGTGACCGCCTCGTACGTCGCTCCTAGAACGAACTCACCCGGATGCAAGATGAACGGCGCGTCAGGGCCGCACTCCACGAGCCGGGTGAGGTCCGCCTGCTCGACGGACGGGTCGATGTGCGGGTAGCGGTGGTTCTCGAACACCCGGAAGTAGCGGTCGAGTCGCACGTCAACGCTGGACGGCTGGACCATCGTCGGCTCGTACGGGTCGAGCACGACCCGTCCGGTATCGATCGCCGCGATGATGTCACGGTCTGAGAGCAGCACGTGCCGACCCTACAACGCGGCCCTGCCCGCTGTGACGTTCCAGGGCTTCGCCTCGATCCCGCCGCGGAGCCGGCACGAGAACGGGGAGAGGTCCCTCCGGGGCGTCAGCGGTAGCGGCGGAAGGACCGTACGGACAGGGAGGCGCGGATCCGGCTCACCACCGAGACCGAGCGGTTCAGCCCTCCGACCGCGTCGTCGACCGTCCCCCAGTACGTGCTCGCCTGACCCGGGGTGATCGTGTCGGGCGAGAAGACGGTCATGTCGGCCTGACGGGCGAGGATGCGCGGGTCCGCCGTCTCCGTGAGGCGGGAGAACATCGTCACGAGCTGCTCGGCCTGCTCCGTACGCGTCGCGGACGGCGTGGGGCTCCGGCCCAGGTCGCGTGCCCGGTCGACGATCTCGGACCAGCCGCCGGCGACCCGGTCGACGAGGTTCGCCGACGACATCCTCGACCGCCGTCGGCGCATCTTGAGCCCGATGACGAGGGCGATCGGCGCGATGATGAAGACCAGGGGGATCCCTCCCACGGCAGCCACCTTGCCGATGAGACCCCAGTCGACGACGAGCGTGTTCTTGGTCGTCTGCGGGGCGGTGCCGGGCGGCGTGGTGTCCTGCTCGAGCGACCCGGCCTTCTGCGGCGGGGGCGGCGGGTTCTCGACCTGGGGCCGCGGGACGCTCTGCGGCTGGGTGCTGAGCGACGTGAGCCGGCGGTCCTTCGGCGGCGTGGCATCGAGCGCGACCCAGCCGTACCCCGCGAGGTCGACCTCGGTCCACGCCGTGACGTCGCTGCCACGTACGGTGCCGTCGGCAGACGTGAGGGTGTACCCGTAGCTGACACGCGCGGGGATGCCCGCCGCCCTGGCGAGCAGGGCGAGCGCGACCGAGTACTGCTCCTCGTCGCCGACCATCTGCGTGGGGTCCTTGAGCAGGTCGGTGATGCGGCCGACGTTGTGGCCCGCCCAGGAGGCCGTCTCGTCCGCGCCGACACCGTTGGAGTAGTAGCCGAGCTTCAGCTGGTCCGCGTACGAGGTCACGAGGGCCCCGGCGCTCGAGCCGGAGGCGAGCGCAGCCCACCTGGCCGCCAGGTCGCGAACGGTGTCGGGGATCGGGTCGGCGGCGGGCAGCCGCGCGCTG
>DAIEHO010000343.1 GCA_027353565.1 Propionibacteriaceae bacterium | reverse complement strand
AACGTGACCGCTGATGCCGCCGGCATCTGCCTCAAAGCAGGCAACGCCGTGCTGCTGTGCGGGTCGCGATCGGCGGAACGCTCGAACCGGGCGGTTGTCGCGGCGCTCCACGAGGGTCTGGAGTCCTCGGGGCTTCCCGTTAACTCCGTACAGCTGCTTCCAGCGGGTCGCGACGCCTCGGCGGCGCAGATGGCTGCCCGGGGAAAGGTCGACGTGCTCGTTCCTCGAGGGGGCGCCGGGTTGATCGCTGCCGTTGTCGAGGGCTCGAAGGTGCCGGTGTTCGAGACGGGTACGGGAAACTGCCACCTGTACGTGGACGCCTCCGCAGACCTCGACATGGCGCGCGACATCCTGGTCAACGCCAAGACCCAACGGCCGAGCGTGTGCAATTCGGTGGAGACGTTGCTTGTGCATTCTTCGGTCGCAGGCACAGCGATTCCCGTACTGCTCTCGGCGATGAAGGAGAAGGGCGTCACCGTTCACGGGGATGCGGCGTTCTGTGCTGGATCACCCGATGTCGTCCCCGCCGGGCCGGACGAGTTCGACGGTGAATACCTCACGCTCGATCTCGCGGCGCGCGTGGTCGTAGATTTCGACGAGGCCATCGCCCACATCCGTGATCACACGACGGGCCACTCCGAGACCATCGTCACTCGTGACCTCGCCTCGGCTGAGCGGTTCGTCGCGGAGGTTGACGCGGCCGTGGTGCTCGTCAACACGAGCAGTCGCTTCACCGACGGCGGAGAGTTCGGGTTCGGCGCTGAGATCGGCATTTCGACCCAGAAGCTCCATGCCCGCGGACCCATGGCCCTGCCCGAGATGACGAGCACCAAGTACGTTGTCAGCGGCTCCGGTCAGGTCCGTCCGTGACGGGTGTGGTTCCGTCGCTGGTCCATTTCCCGTGGCGAGCCGGTAGGATCCGCGCATGCTGACTCTGCTGGTGACCGGAATCGACTTCGGCGTGCCGACGTGGGTGTTCGGCCTCATCGCCCTCGCGATCTTCCTTGGCACCCTCGGGGCGATCCGATCGTTCGGCAAGGGACGCCCTCACTGGTGAGCCGCCCATGACTCTGCCCAACGGGCTGGCCCGCATCCCGGGCGCCACCCGCCACCGACTCGGTGTCATGGGTGGAACCTTCGACCCCATCCACCACGGTCACCTCGTTGCGGCCAGCGAGGTGGCTGCGCGGTTCGCGCTGGATGAGGTCGTCTTCGTGCCGACCGGTCAGCCCTGGCAGAAGGCGGACCGCAAGGTGTCGCAGGCCGAGGACCGCTATCTCATGACAGTGATCGCGACGGCGTCGAACCCGAGGTTCTCGACGAGCCGAGTGGACGTCGAGCGTGAGGGCAACACCTACACCGTGGACACGTTGTCGGACCTGAGAGCCCAGGTCGGCAACGACACCGACCTGTTCTTCATCACCGGCGCGGATGCGCTCAGCCAGATCCTCACCTGGCGGGGAGCGGACCAGCTGTTCGACCTGGCACACTTCATCGGCGTGTCCCGACCAGGGTCGCCGCTCGACGAGTCGATGGTGGAGCATCTGCCGCCTGACAAGGTCACGCTGATCGAGGTGCCGGCGCTGTCGATCTCGTCGACGGACTGTCGGCGACGTGTCACCGAGGGGATGCCGATCTGGTACCTCGTGCCGGACGGCATCGTCCAGTACATCGCAAAACGCGGTCTCTACCGCGAACACTAGGAGTTTCGTGCCAGCAACCACAGAAGCGATCGAACTCACCCGACTGGCGGCCGAGGCGGCTGCGTCGAAGAAGGGTGGCGACCTCGTCGCGTTCGACGTATCCGAGCAGATCGGCATCACCGACGTCTTCCTCATCGTGTCGGCGACGAACGAGCGCCAGGTGGGTGCCGTCGTCGACGCGGTCGAAGAGCGTCTCGTCGGCCTGTCGACGAAGCCACTGCGCCGAGAGGGCGGCCGCGAGAACCGCTGGGTGCTGCTTGACTATGGCGACGTCGTGATCCACGTCCAGCACACGGATGAGAGGCACCTGTACGCGCTCGAGCGTCTCTGGCGTGACTGCCCCAGGATCAGCCTCGACGGCATCGAGTCGGCTCCCCTCGATGAGGATGAGGACGGCCCTGCCCCCGGTCTGCTGGCAGGCGAGCGGCCAGGTCGCTGAGTTCGCATCCAGCGGCTCGGATCGGGTAGAGTTTTGCAGGTCGCTCCGGCGGCTGAGGGGCTATGGCGCAGTTGGTAGCGCGCTTCCATGGCATGGAAGAGGCCACGGGTTCGAATCCCGTTAGCTCCACTTTACGAAACCGCTCTGACAAGGGAAAATGCTCCCAGGTCAGGGCGGTTCTTCGTTTGTGTGCAACATACGTGCAACTTCGACACGCTGGTCTCAGCCACCAGTGGCTGCCGGCCCTTTGGCGCGCGCCGACTCGAAGTCCTGGCCCCCATTCGCGTCCTGCTGGGCCCACTGCGCGTCACCGGCTCCGATCCGATGTCGCGGACCTTCTCCGTCAGTCGCCAGGAGGGGTTACGCAAGCAGGCCCATCTGCTACACAGACCCGTGAATCACTTGCGTGGGGGCATGGCAGGGTATGCCGGGTGCTCCGGCGGGTGGCTCGGTGGGGGCTCAGGCTGCAGGGTCGATG
>DAIEHO010000326.1 GCA_027353565.1 Propionibacteriaceae bacterium | reverse complement strand
GGTGTTCCTCGGCGCCCTTCTCGTCCCGCCGATCTTCACCAGCCTGCCCAACTTCATCCTCATCAAGAACCTGGGCCTGCTGAACACGCTGCCGGGGATGATCCTGCCCACGTTCCTGATGACGCCGTTCGCCATCTTCTTCCTCCGGCAGTTCTTCCTGGGCATCAGCCGGGAGATCGAGGAGTCCGCCGCACTCGACGGTGCCGGACCCTGGCGGACGTTCTTCCGGATCATCCTCCCGATGAGCACCGCACCGGTGACCACGCTGGCGATCCTCACCTTCATCCAGACCTGGAACGACTACTTCTGGCCACTGCTGGTCGCCAACAACGAGCAGACCCGCGTCCTCACCGTCGCCCTCGGAGTCTTCCGTTCACAGACCCCGGCCGGCTCGCCCGACTGGGCCGGGCTGATGGCGGCGACCCTCATCGCGGCGGCGCCGGTCCTGATCCTCTTCATCGCCTTCGCCCGCAAGATCATCGACTCGATCGGCTACTCCGGCGTGAAGTAGCCGGCCACCCCCCCACGGTCTCGTCGGCCCGATCCTCAGGAGCCGACGACAGGAACATCGCAATGCCCCAACCATCACAGAGAAGGAACCCGCATGACCAGTTTCACTCGTAGGCAGGCCCTCGTGGGGCTCGCCGGAATCGCCGCCGCAGCCACTGTCGCTGCGTGCTCCAGCTCGACTCCAACCGCCAGCTCGAGCAACGCCTCGGGCGAGGTCGCGTACTGGCTGTGGGACAGCAACCAGCAACCCGTCTACCAGCAGGTCGCGGACGCGTTCCACGCTGCGAACCCCACCATCACGGTGAAGATCACCCAGTACAGCTGGGACGACTACTGGACCAACGTCACCAACGGCTTCGTGGCGGGTACCGCGCCTGACGTCTTCACCAACCACCTGTCGAAGTACCCCGAGTTCGTCACTCAGGGGCAGCTCCTGTCCCTGGACGACGCGTTGAAGGCGGACGGCGTCAAGACCGACATCTACCAGAAGGGCCTCGCTGACCTGTGGGTCGGCCAGGACGGCAAGCGCTACGGCCTGCCGAAGGACTTCGACACCATCTCCATCTTCTACAACAAGGATCTCGTGAAGGCGGCCGGCGTGAACGAGGCCGACCTGGCCACGATGACGTGGAACCCCTCGGACGGTGGCACCTACGAGAAGATGATCGCCCACCTCACCCTCGACTCCAACGGCAAGCGCGGAGACGAGGCCGGCTTCGACAAGTCGAAGGTCAAGGTCTACGGCCTCGGTCTCGACGGCGGCTCCGGAGGTGGTAACGGCCAGACGCAGTGGAGCATGTACACCGGCACGACCGGCTGGACCTTCACGGACAAGAACCCCTGGGGCAAGCACTACAACTACGACAAGCCCGAGTTCCAGAACACCATGTCGTGGATGCGCAGCCTCATCGACAAGGGGTACATGCCGACCGTCGAGTCCATCACCGGGCAGAGCTCCGCAGACATCTTCGGCGCGGGGAAGTACGCCATGATCACCAACGGCTCCTGGATGATCAACCAGATGTTCGGCTACAAGGGCATCAACACGGGCCTGGCCCCCACTCCGGTCGGGCCGAACGGCAAGCGTTCGAGCATGTACAACGGACTCGCCGACTCCGTCTGGACCGGGTCGAAGAACCAGGCGGCGGCGATCAAGTGGGTCGAGTTCCTCGGCTCCGCAGCGGCACAGGACATCGTCGGCAAGTCCGGCGTGGTCTTCCCCGCGATCCCCAGCGGCACAAACCTGGCCGGCCAGGCCTTCGGCGCCAAGAACATCGACGTCAACTCGTCCTTCCTGGTCCACGTCAAGGACGGCACGACGTTCCTGTTCCCCATCACCGACTACGCCTCCCAGATCACGGGCATCATGCAGCCCGCGGTCGATGCCGTGTTCACCGGCAAGGCGAAGGCGGACTCGCTGACCGCGGCCGACACCCAGGTCAACGCGCTGTTCAGCTGAAGCACGTGACCAGCTGATCCAGTGATCCGACCCGGGTCCGCCGAGAGACCACCTTCGGCGGACCCGGGTCACGCCGTGGAAGGGTTGGCCGAATGACGTACGTACCGGTGCCGGACCTTGTCCGCGTACAGGCCGCGCCAGACGGTGCCTGGGCAGAACCCGCCCTCGTCTCGGTCTCGGTGTCGTGCCTCCCCGACGGGGATGGTCTCGCGATCGTCGTCGAGGGGGATGCCGTGAGCAGGGTCCACCTGCGCTGGCGCCGGGGGCTCCCCGCCGATGTCCTCGTCCTCGGCGACGCATGGGAACGTACATATGGCGACGTCGCCTGGCGGACAGTGAGACCCGAGCGGGCACACCCGTGGATGATCGTCGTCCATTCCGCCACCTCCGGCTCCTGGGGAGCGGGTGTCGACGTCCGTACGGGCTCCTTCGCCGCCTGGACGGTCGACGCGGCCGGCGTCTCGCTGTGGTTGGACGTTCCTGCTGGCGCCGACGCCGACCCCGTACGACTGGCTGTCTGCGAGCGGCGCCGACCGGTACGAGCTCGGCGGGACCCTCTACTCCTGAGCCCGTGAGCCGTGAGGCGGGGCTGTGGTCGCTTGGCATGCAGCTCGTGCTGCGCAAGACTCCCACCATGGAGGAGCCGCGGTGATCTGTCGGGGATGCCGCGTGCCGGGCCACAGACGCGAGGACTGCGTGGACAGCGCCGCCGGTCGCGACGCTGACCAGCGGCAATGCGCGTGCCAGC
>DAIEHO010000270.1 GCA_027353565.1 Propionibacteriaceae bacterium | reverse complement strand
GCGGCTCGCCCGGCCTGCGGTCATGTGCTCGTCACCCGCCTTTGGATGGTTTCGAATCGGCTTTCGTTTTCTTGCCTGAAACGATATACCGAAGCATTTGGCAGTGCAAGAGCAAGGGTGATGACCAGATGTCGACGATCTCGGACCTGTTCAGAGATCGCACCCCATGGCTACGTTGTCCCCATGAGATCGGCTCCCACATGGTCAGTCGGCTGGAGTGTCTCCCGCCTGGTCGCTGGTCTGCTCATCGCCGCCGCGGTCATCGCGCAGGCGACCCGTACGATCGGCGGCGCCATCGACCGGAGCGCAGACGTGGCGACGACAGCGGTCAACTTCTTCAGCTTCTTCACCGTGCTGTCGAACCTCTTCTCGGTCGTGGTGCTCCTGATCGTGGGGCTGCTGGGCGTCCTTCGACGCGGCGAACCGGACGTCGAACCCTTCGCCCTCGACGTGGCACGAGCCTGCGTCATGACGTACATGATCGTGACCGGTGTCGTGTACAACCTTCTGCTGCGTGGCGTAGCGCTCCCGCAGGGCACGACGGTCCCCTGGTCCAACGAGGTGCTCCACGTCGTGGGGCCGCTGTTCCTGCTGGCCGACGTGCTGTTCGGGTCGAACCCGCCGCGGCTCCCCTGGCGATCGGTGCTGGGGATCCTCATCTTCCCCATCGTGTGGGTCGTCTACACGCTCGCCCGCGGGCCGATGGTGACGAACCCGGTGACGGGCGCCGCGTGGTGGTACCCGTACCCGTTCCTCGATCCCCACGTCGTCAACGGCTACGCGGGCGTCGTCCCGTACGTGATCGGCATCGCGGTGGCACTGGGAGCGTTCGCCCTCGGCGTCGTCTACGTCGGGCGCCGGCGCACGGTCGGCCCCGCACCCGAGGCGGAGCCGGTCAGTCCGGCTGGTCAGGTCCTATGAGCTCGACGAGCACCTGACCTCGGCGCCAGGAGAACACGATGTCGCCGTCGGCCGAGGGCCCGGCCGGGTGCGCCGTGACGCGCGTGCGCAGGCAGGCGACCGCAGCCTCCATGAGGTGGCCGGGGGGCACGGAACGAACGATGGCGATCGAGCCGTCCGCGAAGACGGCACGTGCTGTCTGCATGGCCGGTCCGGGTTCGAGGCGGTTCACCGGCACCCCGCGGCGCAGGACGTCGTGGACCTTCGCCTTGACAAGGAGGGTCGGCGGCTCGTCCCGCCGTCTCGGCCTGGTCCCGGCACGGCGTGGACCTGGGTCCTCGCGCAGTCCCAGGGCGTCAGCGATCGCTGCCAGTGCCTGCGACAGCGTCCCCATCGAGCGCTCCTCGGGTCGGTACCTCTCCGAGGCTAAGCGCGCGGTGCGCCGGATGGTAGGGGTGGTTGCAGAACTGCAACCTCGATGAGCCCTTCCGTGGGCACTCAGCGAACCGCGAACGTGGCCGTCAGGCCGCGGTGGTCCGTGCCTGACACGGTGACGTACTGAGGGCGCCACGCGTCGACGGACGCAGAGTGCAGAGCGTGGTCGATGCGGATGAGGAAGGGCGCCTTGGGGGTGTTCGGCCAGCTGTTCTGGTATCCGTCGCCCGCCACGAGGGGCCAGCCCGTCATCGAGTCCTGCAGGCCAACGGCACGTATCCGCCGCATCGTGAGGTGCTCGTCGATCGCGTTGAAGTCGCCGACCACGACGAGGTGCTCCCCGACGTAGGGGGCTTCGAGCGCGGCGATCGCCGCGCCGTCCTGCTCCCAGGCGCGGCTGCCGTCGAGGGGGGACACCGCGTGGAGCGTGGAGACCGTCCAGGCGCTGCCGCGCACGCTCGTACGGACCACCAGAGACGTGTACCGCGTCGTGCCCAGCGCGACGACGGTCAAGGGCGTCCGCGACCACAGCATCGTGCCGTACGACTCCCACTCGGCGCTGCCTTCGCGGTACGGGAACTCGGCCGACAGGCCCCTGGCCTCGAGCGACTTCACGAACTCGGGGGTGTTCTCCTGGAAGGCGAGGACGTCCGCAGACTGCGCGAGCCGCATGATGTCCCCCTGGTCCGCCTGGCCGAACTCGGTGTTGAGCGAGAACACCCGCAAGGCGCCGGCCGTGGGCCTGGGCGTCCACTGCGTCGGGAACCGCCACCACGGTGCGCTCGCCGCGACCAGGGTCACCACGATCAGGCCGACGCCCACGAGCCGGCGCCGCCGAGGGAGTGCCAGGAACAGTCCGAGCCCGAGGACCACGAGTGGGATGGAGATGTACGGGATCGTGCAGGCCAGGAACGCCAGAGGCCTGTTGAGCGCCTGCAGGGACGGTACGACGAGCAGGACGAACGGCGGCAGGGTCATGACGACACCCGACACCGTCAGGACGTAGCCGAGCGCACGCCGCAGGCGGTGTCCCGGCGACCGGGTCCCACGCCGTGTCACGGCGGGCGACGGCGCGGTCATCGCGCCTCGAACATGGCGACGAGGGCCTT
>DAIEHO010000269.1 GCA_027353565.1 Propionibacteriaceae bacterium | reverse complement strand
CTGCTTCGCTGACGTCAGGACGCACACCCGCGTGGCAAGGTGGAACCGTACAGACGTGGCAGAACGAGGTGGATCGATATGTGGTTCGACAAGGACAAGCTGCTGAGCGCTCCCGACGCGATGGTCGGCCGTGCGAAGCCGGTCGTGGACATCGCGCGGCTGCACCGGGTGCTGGGCACGCCGCTGAACGCGGTCCCCGAGGGTGACGAGGTCGCGTACTTCGCGCTCGGCTGCTTCTGGGGCGCCGAGAAGCTGTTCTGGCAGCTGCCGGGCGTGTACGTGACGGCCGTCGGTTACGCGGGAGGAACAGTCGAGAACCCCACGTACGAGCAGGTCTGTACGGGCGGGACCGGCCACGCCGAGACGGTCAAGGTCGTGTACGACCCGGCGAAGATCAGCTACGCCGACCTGCTCAAGGTGTTCTTCGAGAACCACGACCCGACCCAGGGGATGCGTCAGGGCAACGACATCGGCATGCAGTACCGGTCGGCGATCTACACCACTGACGACGCCCAGCAGTTCGCCGCGATCGCCGCACGGAACACGATGCAGACCTCACTGACCGCGGCTGGATACGGCCCCATCACGACCGAGATCACGCCGGCCGGCGAGTTCTTCTACGGCGAGGGCTACCACCAGCAGTACCTCGACGCGAACCCGAACGGCTACTGCCCCGTGCATGCCACAGGGGTCACGTGCGGCTGACCCTCAGGCCGGGGTGCCGTCGGGATCCTTCACGTCTTCGTACCCCGCGGCGCCGGGCCCGGCCGTCGGGGCGTACGTGACGCGGATGACACCCGTCGGGAAGACTTCGGTCGCGAGGACCGTCAGGTGGTACGGGGTGTCGCCCTCGTCGAAGAGCCTGCGTCCCTTGCGCGCGGCGACCGGATGGACGAGCAGGCGGAGCTCGTCGACCAGCCCGGCCGTCAGCAGCTGCTGCACCACCGAGATCGAACCGGGAACGAGGATGGCGCGAAGGCCAGGGGTGGCCTTGAGCGCCGCCACGGCACCGGTCAGCTCGCCGTCGAGCAGCTCGGACTCCCGCCACGTGAACTCGAGCGGCTGGCGCGAGACGACGATCTTGCGCGTGTCCCCGAGCTGTACGGCCATGGCAGCATCCGCCTCCCCCGCGGTCTCGCGAGCCGGCCACGCGCCCGCGAAGCTGTCGTACGTGACGCGGCCGAGCAGCAGGACGTCCGCCGTCGCGTAGTCCTCCGCCACGGCCCGGCCCATGTTCTCGTCGAAGTACGGGAAGTGCCAGGTCGGGTCGATCTCCGCGACCCCGTCCGCTGAGATGAACAGGGTCGAGATCACCTTCGCCATCGAGGCTCCTTTCGCAGCACTGGCCGCCCACTATGCCACCGGCGCGTCGATCGGCCCACCCACGAGGGCAGCGGTCGAGGGAATCGCCGACGCTCGTCCGCCATCACGCCGCGTAGCGCGCTCGGCTGAAGGTCAGCCGTCGACGCTCGGGACGTTCGGACGAAGGACGCGGTTGTCGACGGCTTCGGCGATCTGGGTGCGGAAGCCGCTGGCGGGGTAGGTGCCGATGATGCGGAGGTGGACGCAGAAGAAGGCGAGCTCCTCGAGAGCGACGGAGAGGTTCGCGTCGTGCGGGTGGCCCTCCACGTCCGCGTAGAAGCGGGTCGCGAAGAAGCCGCCCCCGAGCTGGTAGCTCTCCAGCTTCGTCATGTTGACGCCGTTGGTGGCGAAGCCCCCGAGCGCCTTGTACAGGGCAGCCGGCACGTTGCGCACCTGGAAGACGAACGTGGTGATCATGGGTCCCGTGCCGGGCGGGTAGATCGCCGGCTCCCTGGACAGCACCACGAAGCGGGTCGTGTTGTGGTGCTCGTCCTCGACGTTCTTCGCGAGCACGTCGAGTCCGTACAGCGACGCGGCGCGCGGCGGGCACAAGGACGCAACCGTACGGTCGCCGCGCTCAGCGACCTCGCGCGCCGAGCCCGCGGTGTCGTCCGCCACCTGAGGCGTCCAGCCGTGCTCACGGATGACGTGCCTGCACTGCCCGAGCGCGTGGATGTGGCTGCGGACGGTACGGATGTCGGCGAGCGTCGAGCCATGGACGGCAGCGAGGTGGAAGTGGATCGGGAGGAAGTGCTCGTCGACGATGTACAGGCCCGAGTCCGGCAGCAGCCGGTGGATGTCGGCGACACGACCGGCGATGTTGTTCTCGACCGGGATCATCGCGAGGTCCGCCGCCCCCGACGTCACCGCCTCGAACGCGTCCTCGAACGTCGGGCAGGGCAGCGGTGTCATGGCGGGGAACTTCTCCCGCGACGCGGCGTCCGAGTTGGCCCCCGGCTCACCTTGATAGGCGATCACGCCCGTACGAGTGGTCGTCACGACCGCCACCGTACAGGGGCTGCCTCCCCGGCGCGCACACCCTTTCCTGGCTCGCCGGGCCCGTCACGGGCGGGCGGCGAAAGGCTGTGCGCGTCGGGAGGGGGTCAGCCCTGGTGCGTCATGAGGTAGGCCAGCAGGTACGACATGGACGAGCCGTCGTCGATGTGGTCGGCCACGCTCGGCGCTGTCGCCAAGGCCTTGGCCGCCGCATCCTTGCCCGCGAGCGACGAGTACAGCAGGCAGTAGTCACCGTACGTCTTGTTGAAGTCGCCCGACCCGACCGCCTCTGTGACGGCGGGCGTGACACGGTCCGGTGACGCGGCGAGATAGCCCGCGCTCGGGCTCGCCGGGAGAACCTGGATCATGAGCACCGCAGCCGGGTCGGCCGAGAACCACGTCGCGTAGTCCCGCTTCGCGCCCCACCCGATGCCGATGATCTGGTGCGTGAACGCCGAGAGTCCGGACAGGTCAGGGGTCAGCCAGTAGGCGAGCGCCGCCTGCGTCTCGAGCGAGTGCATCCAGATCGCCTCCTGCTCGAGACCGGCATTGCCACGCGCGCGGGCCCACAGGGCCAGCCCGCCCCAGGCGTGGACCGCCTCGGCGCTCGACTCCTGGTTGTTCCCGTCGGCGAACGGCGACGTGCCGGACGCCCACGAGTGCGAGGCGTACTCGTCGAAGGTCCTCCTTCGCGGGAAGTAGCCGGTGTCGGAGGGCGACGCGATGTCAGCGGCCAGCAGGTCCATGACCGGTGCCAGCTTGTCCGCCAGCGCCGAGTCGTCGGCGCACAGCACGCCTGCCGCGTACAGGAAGTAGCCGTAGTGGAAGTGGTGGTCGTTGTACTCGTCGGACCCGAAGGACGGCTGCAGC
>DAIEHO010000262.1 GCA_027353565.1 Propionibacteriaceae bacterium | reverse complement strand
GGTGGCTGGGAATCCCCTGTGAGCGCCCCATGGACTCCATGAGAACGATCCGAACAGTCGAAGGGGATTCCTCCGGAGGCTCTTTCGTCGAGTCGGAAGGCGCCATACCGTGGGGGTGGCACATCCGGCCCCCGGGGCTGTGGAAGGAGGAGCCATGACGGGTCCACCCACTCTCATCGCCTCCGTCCAGCGAGCCCTTCACCTGCTGGACGTCGTGGGGTCCAGCGCGCGTCCTCTGACCGCCAAGGCGCTGGCGCGCGCGACCGGCGAGAAGCTGCCGACGACGTACCACCTGTTGGCCACCCTGGTCCATGAGGGTTATCTCGTCCGGGTGGACGGCGCCTATCTCCTCGGCGACCACGTCACCTCGCTGTCCGGCCGGCTCGAGTCCGAAAGACTCCGCGAACGAGTACGCCCGGTGCTGTCGGGCCTTCACGACACGCTGCGTGCGGCCTCCTACCTCGTTCTGTACCGTGAGGGCGAGCTCGAGCTCGTGGACGTCGTGGACTCCGCCAGCGCTCCGCGCGTCGACCTGTGGGTCAACCTCTCGGCGTCGGGCCATGCCACAGCGCTCGGCAAGGCGGTGCTGAGCGCCCTGGACGACGAGGGTCGACGAGACTACCTGTCGCGTCACGCGCTCGCCGACCTGACTCCGTACACGCTCACCGATCGACGGGCGCTGCTGCGCGGCCTCGCTCAGCGGGACACGGACCCTCGGGCCGGCAGGGTCGTCGCCGATGTCCAGGAGTACAGCCTCGGTATTGCATGCCTGGCCACCCCTGTGCGCCTGGTCGCCCCGAACGGCGGGCTCCAGGTCGGGGCGCTCGCGGTCTCCGTGGCGGCGCCCGCGTTGGAGAGCACCCGCCGTCGCACCGCGGACCTGACGAGGGCGGCCGAGCATCTGGCACTGGACCTGGCTGTCTGAGGCCTCAGGGTTTATCAGCATCTGAAAACTCGCCCGGTAACGGATCGACCGGGCCGCGGCAGGATCGGCGTAGCGGGTCGACGTCGACCCGTACATCGCGTGTGTCCCGTGAGGAGTACGAGATGACCCTGACATCCACGAGCCCGACCACGACCGGTGGGCACGGGCTGACGGACGCGAAACGCCTTGCCATGTACCGACGGATGGTGCTGATCCGAACCTTCGAGGAGGCCCTCCTCCGTGACTACCACGCCGACAAGTCACCCGTCTGGGACATCGGCGCCGGGCTGATCCCCGGCGAGATGCACCTCGCGGCCGGACAGGAGCCTGTGGCTGTCGGCATCTGCGACCATCTCACCGCCGACGACGCGGTGACCGCGACCCACCGCCCGCACCACCTCGCGATCGCGCACGGCATGGACCTGCGCAAGCTGGCCGCTGAGATCTTCGGGCGCGAGACGGGCCTCGGCAAGGGCCGAGGGGGCCACATGCACCTCTTCGACCCGGCCACGCACTTCAGCTGCTCGGGCATCATCGCGGAGGGCTACCCGCCGGCACTGGGCCAGGCGTTCGCCTTCTCGAGGCGGGGCACGGACCACGTGGCCGTTGCCGTCACCGGTGAGGGCGCCGCCAACCAGGGTGCGTTCCACGAGTCGTTGAACCTCGCCGCTGTGTGGAAGCTGCCCGTCGTGTTCGTCGTCGAGGACAACGACTGGGGCATCTCCGTCCCCCGCAGCGCCTCGACATCCGTCCCCTCGAACGCAGTCCGGGCCGCGGCGTACGGCATCCCGGGTGAGCGCGTCGAGGACAACGCGGTCGAAGCCGTCTGGGAGGTGGCCGGCCGCGCGATCCAGCGCGCGCGTGAAGGGGGCGGACCGAGCCTCATCGAGGTCCACACCCTGAGGCTGTGGGGCCACTTCGAGGGCGATGCCCAGGGATACCGGACAGACCTCCAGGGCGTGCCCGACCGCGACCCGATCCCCACGTACGAGTCGAGCCTCCGCGCGGCCGGCATCCTTGACGACGCTGCCGTCGCCGAGGCCAAGACCGACGCCCTGGTCGCAGTCGACGACGCCATCGCCTTCGCCAAGGCCTCACCGGTCCCTGACCCGACGCAGGCGCTGGCCTACGTCTTCGCCGATTCCACCACGACTGAGGAGGCGCGGTCATGACCGCCACCCAGACCACGGTCGCACCGGCGGCCACCACCCGCCGCCTGACGACCGCAAAGGCGATGTCCGAGGGCATCGCCACCGAGATGGCCGCGAACCCCGAGGTGTTCTACCTCGGGGAGGACGTCGGCGCGTACGGCGGGATCTTCGGGTCCACCGGCGGCCTGCTCGACCAGTTCGGTCCCCAGCGCGTCATCGACACGCCCATCTCGGAGACCGCGTTCATCGGACTGGCGATCGGCGCCGCGACGGAGGGCATGCGCCCCATCGCGGAGCTCATGTTCGCGGACTTCATGGGCGTCTGCTTCGACCAGATCTACAACCACATGGCGAAGATCCACTTCGAGTCGGGCGGGGCCGTGAAGGTGCCCATGGTGCTGACCACCGCCGTCGGCGGTGGGTACTCCGACGCGGCACAGCACAGCCCGTGCCTGTGGGGGCTGTTCGCGCACGTACCAGGGATGAAGGTCGTCGTCCCGAGCACGCCGTACGACGCCAAG
>DAIEHO010000254.1 GCA_027353565.1 Propionibacteriaceae bacterium | reverse complement strand
CGGTACGGGCGCTGGACGTCGAGCACCTGCTTCCACCTGGCCCGCTCAAGGCGGTTCAGTCGCTCGGCGTAGTCCCGGCCGGCGGTGTCCCGGCCAGTGCCCCGACCTCCGTCGGAGGCGGGGTCGGAGTCGCGGGCGGTCGGGGTCGGCTCGGACATTGGGCCTCCAGACGTCGAGATCGGTCCGCCTCTGCTGCGGCTCGGCGGTCGACGCCATGCGTCCTGCCCGCGAGGACAGGCTACCGACCCAGCCGTCCCTCGACAGGGACGACTGCCCGCGAGAAGGAACTCGGGTCAAGGCGTCCCGCCCCGAGCCCTAGGATTCAGCCCATGTCCACAGTCCTCAACGACCTGCCTGTCGGCGAGAAGGTCGGCCTTGCGTTCTCCGGCGGCCTCGACACGTCCGTGGCGGTCGCCTGGATGCGCGAGCACGGCGCCATCCCCTGCACGTACACAGCCGACATCGGCCAGCCCGACGAGCCGGACGTCGCGTCCGTACCGGGCCGCGCGGGGGCGTACGGCGCGGAGCTCGCACGCCTCGTCGACTGCACGGAGCAGCTCGTGTACGAGGGGCTGGTCGCGCTCCAGTGCGGCGCGTTCCACATCCGTACAGCCGGCCGCTCGTACTACAACACCACTCCGTTGGGCCGCGCCGTGACCGGCACCATGCTCGTCCGCGCGATGGCGGAGGACGACTGCCACATCTGGGGCGACGGCTCGACGTACAAGGGCAACGACATCGAGCGCTTCTACCGGTACGGGCTGCTGGCCAACCCGCGCCTGCGGATCTACAAGCCGTGGCTCGACCAGAAGTTCGTCACCGAGCTCGGTGGCCGCGCGGAGATGTCGCAGTGGCTCGCGGAGCGCAACCTCCCGTACCGCGACTCCAAGGAGAAGGCCTACTCGACCGACTCCAACATCTGGGGCGCCACCCACGAGGCCAAGGACCTCGAGGAGCTCAGCGCCAACATCGAGCTCGTCGACCCCATCATGGGCGTGCGGTTCTGGGACGAGTCGGTCGAGATCGCGACCGAGGTCGTCACGATCACGTACGAGAACGGCTGGCCCACCCAGATCAACGGGAAGACCTTCGAGTCTCCCGTCGGCCTGGTCCGCGAGGCGAACGCCATCGGCGGCCGCCACGGCCTCGGCATGAGCGACCAGATCGAGAACCGGATCATCGAGGCGAAGTCCCGCGGCATCTACGAGGCACCCGGCATGGCGCTGCTGCACATCGCCTACGAGCGGCTGGTCTCGGCGATCCACAACGAGGACACGATCGCGAACTACCACAACGAGGGCCGCAAGCTCGGCCGCCTGATGTACGAGGGACGGTGGCTCGACCCCCAGTCGCTCATGTTCCGTGAGTCGCTGCAGCGCTGGGTGGCGTCGGCGGTGTCCGGCGAGGTCACCCTCAAGCTGCGCCGGGGGGAGGACTACTCGATCCTCGAGACGGCCGGAAGCGGCTTCTCGTACCACCCGGAGAAGCTCTCGATGGAACGCGTCGAGGACGCGGCGTTCGGCCCGACCGACCGGATCGGGCAGCTCACGATGCGCAACCTGGACATCGCAGACTCGCGGTCGCGTCTTGAGCAGTACGCCTCGTTGGGCCTTGTCGGCGGCCACATCGGCGAGCTCGTCGGGGTCGAGGACAAGCGCCCGCAGCTGGCTCCCGGAGAGGCCGGCTCATGAGCAAGTCGTTCGAGGAGCTGTACGCGGAGCTCCGCGAGACGGCCCGTACGAGGCCCGAGGGCTCGGGCACCGTCGCGCGCCTCGATGCGGGCGTGCACGAGATCGGCAAGAAGATCGTCGAGGAGGCCGCCGAGGTCTGGATGGCCGCCGAGTACGAGGGCAACGCCGCGGCAGCCCTGGAGATCAGCCAGCTGATCTACCACCTGCAGGTCCTCATGGTCGCCCTGGACCTCGACCTCGCCGACGTGTACGCGCAGCTCTGACCGCCGAGCGTCAGCCCGCGGGACCCGTACGAGCCTCCGGCGCCCAGACGGTAGATTTGGCGGTCGTGACCGACGACCGTCCCCTGCTCAAGATCGCCGTCCCCAACAAGGGAGCCCTGGCCGAGCCCGCCGCGCAGATGTTGCGCGAGGCTGGCTACCGCCAGCGTTGGGACCCCAAGGACCTCGTGTTGACCGATGAGGTGAACGGCGTCGAGTTCTACTACCTGCGTCCGCGCGACATCGCCGTGTACGTGGGGGAGGGCATGCTCGACATCGGCATCACCGGGCGGGACATGCTGCTGGACTCCGCGGCGCACGCCGACGAGGTGCTTCCGCTGGGCTTCGGCGGGACGAAGTTCCGCTTCGCCGCCCCGCCCGGCGCCTCCACCGTGGCCGACCTGGCGGGCCTGCGCATCGCCACCTCGTACCCGGGTCTCGTGGCGGCCTACCTGGACGGCAAGGGCGTCGACGCGCGGCTGATCCACCTCGACGGGGCGGTCGAGAGCGCCATCCGACTGGGCGTCGCGGACGCGATCGCCGACGTCGTCGAGACCGGCAGCACCCTCCGCAAGGCAGGGCTCGAGGTCTTCGGAGACCCGATCCTCGTCTCCGAGGCCATCCTCATCCGCCGCCGCACCGGCGAGGAGCCGGACGGGATGCAGCAGCTCGTCCGACGCCTGTCGGGTGTGATCGTGGCGCGCGACTACGTGCTCATCGACTACGACATCGACAACTCGCTCCTCGAGGCCGCGATCGCGCTGACGCCAGGACTCGAGGGTCCGACGGTCTCACCGCTGGCGAAGAAGGGCTGGTCGGCCGTACGGGCGATGGTCCCGCGCCGCAACGCCCAGCCGCTCATGGACGGCCTGTGGGACGTCGGCGCCCGGGCGATCCTCGTCACCGACATCGCCGCATGTCGTCTGTGACACCCACGTTCGTCGCCTACCCTCGGGGCCCGCGGTACGCAGCCGCCGGCTTCTCCTCAGTGCTGGTCGTCGGTGCTGTGTGGGCGTTCCTCGCCCTGGGCGCCGACGTACGGTCCCGTTTCACCGCGCTCCAGCTCGTCACGCTCGTGATCTTCCTCATCGTGATGGTCACGTTCCTCTGCGCGCTCGGCTTCAGCACGATCCGTGTCCTGCCTCACGCACTGCGGTTCCGCAACGGGCTCCGCACGCACGAGCTGCCATGGTCCGAGGTCGGTCCCATCCGCTTCGGCGACGGCGCCCCGTGGCCCCACGTGGTCCTCAGGGGCGCGAGCGCGGAGGGCGACCACGACACGAGGATGCTCATGGGCATCCAGGGCAGCGACAAGGCATATGCGCACGCTCAGTACGAGGCGTTGCTGGCCGCGGTCTCGGCCGCACGGCAGGCTGCGGGGGAGTGACCGGTGACTGACGAGCCCGGTCACCGGCGCACCCTCGCCCAGCCGGGCTCGGCGTTCATCGGCGACCGCGGCGAGGCCGACCCGGTCGTCCGTGCGGCGGTGGCGGACGCCGCGACCGACCCCCCGACCAGCTACCTGCGTGCCGTGGCGGCCCTGTGCGTCTCCCGGCTGCTGCTCCCCGTCGTGGCCAGCGGCGACGACTCCATGGAGGGTCGGGACCCCGACCGACGGACTGAGCTGGCCGCAGTCTCCATCCGGGCGGCCGACGGCCGCCGAGCCCTGCTCGCGTTCACCGGGATGGACTCGCTCGTCGCCTGGGAACCGCGAGCCCGACCTGTACCGGCGACCCTCGACGACGTGGCCGCGACGGTCCTCGAGACGGGGGACGACGAACTGCTCGTCGACCCGGCCGGACCCGTACCGTTCGTCATCGGCGACGACCTCATCTCCCAGCTCGCCCAGGGCCGGCGGCTCGTGGAGCTGGAGGACGGCGGTTTCGGCTGGGCCTACCTCGACACGCGCGACTGATCGCCGTGCCGCGTGCGCAGGGCGTGAGCCCGGCAACGATTTCGCGCCAGTCGGACCCTCCGCATAGACTGACCCGGTCGGCCCGACGAGGGCCGCGCGGAAGTGGAGGCCTGACCTCCCACCTGACCGCCCTCGAGGTGGCAGGTCATCACAGAAGGCAGCGCTTCGGCGTGCGCCTTGGTCAGGGTCTTCGCGTACGCGCGGAGGCCCTTTTCGTCGTCGGCATCCGTACAGATCCTTGGAGGACACATCAGCACTGAACCCCGTGGCGGCCACCTAAGCACTGAACCGCGCATCAACGACCGCATCCGCGTGCCCGAGGTAAGACTCGTCGGCCCGAACGGTGAGCAGGTCGGAATCGTCCGCATCGAGGACGCCATCCGTCTTGCCCAGGAGGCCGACCTGGACCTCGTGGAGGTCGCGCCGGGCAACCGACCGCCGGTGTGCAAGCTCATGGACTACGGCAAGTTCAAGTACGAAGCCGCCCAGAAGGCCCGCGAGTCGAGGCGCAACCAGACGAACACCGTGATCAAAGAGATGAAGCTCCGGCCGAAGATCGATGCTCACGACTACGACACCAAGAAGGGCCACGTCATCCGCTTCCTCAAGGGCGGCGACAAGGTCAAGATCACCATCATGTTCCGCGGCCGCGAGCAGTCGAAGCCCGAGCTCGGCTTCAACCTGCTCAAGAAGCTGGCCGAGGACGTCTCCGAGGACGGCATCGTCGAGTCCGCGCCGAAGCAGGACGGCCGGAACATGCTCATGGTGCTCGCCCCGACCCGCAAGAAGTCCGACGCCCGCGTCGAGCTGCAGGTCGAGAAGGACCGCCGTGCGGCCGAGCGCTCCGCGAGCGAAGAGGCCGAGCAGCGCGCTCTTGCCGAGCTCCGCGCCGCGCACGCAGCCAAGGACGCGCCCAAGCGTCGTCGTGGACCCTCAGACAACCTGGATCCTGGCATCGACGTGTAGTCGAGCCTCCTCAAGTCCGAAGAAACAGAAACGGAGCGGCACATGCCGAAGATGAAGACGCACTCCGGTGCCAAGAAGCGGTTCAAGGTCACGGGAACCGGCAAGATCACGCACCGGTCAGCCGGCAAGCGCCACCTCAACGAGCACAAGTCGTCGCGTGCGATGCGGCGCCTCATGCCCGACGCCGCAGTGCAGGGAGCGGACCTCAAGAAGGTCCGCCGCCTCCTCGGCAAGTGAACCCATCAGACCTCAGCATCAAGGAGTAACTCATGGCACGCGTCAAGCGCGCAGTGAACGCACACAAGAAGCGCCGCGAGATCCTCGAGATGGCGTCCGGCTACCGGGGGCAGCGTTCACGTCTGTACCGCAAGGCGAAGGAGCAGCTGCTCCACTCCCTCGCCTACTCGTACCGTGACCGCAAGGACCGCAAGGGCGACTTCCGCGCCCTGTGGATCCAGCGGATCAACGCGGCGGCTCGTGCCGACGGCATGACCTACAACCGCTTCATCTCGGGTCTCAAGGCTGCCGGCATCGAGGTGGACCGCAAGATCCTCGCCGACCTCGCCGTCAACGACCCGAACGCCTTCTCCGCGCTGGTGACGGCTGCGAAGGAAGCGTCGTCGGCCACGGCGGCCTGACCAACCTCATGACGCGGACGAACCATTCGTCCGCAGCCTCCGAGCCGACCGGACCCGCACACGCGGGAGCCATCCGGTCGGCTCGACGGCTGTTGACGCTCAAGGGCCGGCGTGCCGCTGGGCAGTTCCTCGCCGAGGGGCCGCAGGCGGTACGCGAGGCGGTTGCGGCCGGTCTCGTACAGCGCCTCTTCGTCACGGCCACAGGTGCCGACCGGCACGCGGACATCGTCCGGGCCGCGACGGCCTCAGGTGTCGCGGAGCTGCTGGTCGGCGACACCGAGCTCGCGTCGCTCACCGACACCGTGACACCGCAGGGGCTCGTCGCGGTGTGCCGCGCGACGTCGGCGTCCCTCAACGACGTCGTCGCCACTGCGCCCCGCCTCGTCGTGGTGTGCGCTCAGGTGCGCGACCCTGGCAACGCCGGCACGGTCATCCGCTGCGCCGACGCGTTCGGCGCCGACGCGGTGATCCTCACGCAGGGCTCCGTCGACGCGTACAACCCCAAGACCGTACGGGCGTCGGTCGGGAGCCTGTTCCACCTGCCCGTCGTCACCGACATCAGCCTCGAGGAGGCCACCGACGCGCTCAGGGTCGCCGGCCTCACCGTGGTCGCCGCCGACGGGTCCGGGACACGGACGCTCCTCGACCTCGACCTGACCGCGCCGATCGCCTGGGTGTTCGGCAACGAGGCATGGGGCCTGCCCGCGGACGACCTTGCCACCGCCGACCTCGTCGCGAAGGTGCCGATGTGGGGAGCGGCCGAGAGCCTCAACCTGTCGACGGCGGCTGCCGTCTGCCTGTACGCCACCGCGGCGGCTCACCACACGTCCACGACGGCAATCGAGATGCCGACCACCGCCCGGACTTCCTAGACTCACCAGTCGGAACAGACGAGGGGACACATGTCAGGCCCGAACACGAACTACGACCCGGTCGAGGTCACGCCATTGACGGCCGAGTCCGTACAGGCCATGGTCGACGCGGCGCTCGCCTCCTTCGCAGCGGCCGAGACCCTCGCCGACCTCAAGTCCGCACGGATCGCGCACGCGGGAGACCGGTCTCCGCTCGCCCTCGCGAATCGCGAGATCGGCGCACTGCCCCCGGCTGCTCGTAAGGACGCCGGGGCTCGCGTCGGCAAGGCGCGCGGCGAGATCCAGCAGGCACTG
The DNA here is from genome assembly GCA_027353565.1 of Propionibacteriaceae bacterium. GTDB lineage: Bacteria > Actinomycetota > Actinomycetes > Propionibacteriales > Propionibacteriaceae > Fen-668. The sequence goes on along the minus strand of DAIEHO010000254.1, from coordinate 3,067 downwards.
GCCGCCCGTGAGGCCGAGGTCGGTGCCGCCGAGCTCGAGCGGGCACTGGTCGAGGAGCGCGTCGACGTCACGGTTCCGGTCGACGTCGCACCGATCGGGGCCGTGCATCCCATCACCGCGCTCATGGACGTCCTCGGCGACGTGTTCGTCTCGATGGGGTGGGAGATCGCGGAGGGGCCCGAGGCCGAGGCCGCCTGGCTCAACTTCGACGCGCTCAACATCGGCCCGGACCACCCGGCGCGCGGCACCACGGACACGCTGTTCGTCGGTGACGTCGAGAACAACATCGTGCTCCGTACGCACACGTCGCCGGTCCAGGCCCGCTCGATGCTCGACCGGCCGCTGCCGATCTACGTCGTCTGCCCGGGCAAGGTGTACCGGGCCGACGAGTTCGACGCCACCCACGTACCGGTCTTCCACCAGATCGAGGGCCTCGTCGTCGACAAGGGAATCTCGATGGCTCACCTCGTGGGCACGCTGCAGCACCTCGCGAAGGTGATGTTCGGCGACATCGAGATCCGGATCCGGCCCAACTACTTCCCGTTCACCGAGCCGAGCGCCGAGCTCGACCTCGAGTGCTTCGTCTGCCACGGCGCCAGCGTCAACGACCCGGCCAACCCGTGCCGTACGTGCTCGAGCGAGGGCTGGATCGAGTGGGGCGGCTGCGGTGTCGTCAACCCGCGCGTGCTGACGGCGTGCGGGATCGATGCCGAGGTCTACAGCGGCTTCGCGTTCGGCATGGGCGTCGAGCGGAGCCTCATGTTCCGCAACAACGCGGCCGACATGCGCGACATGGTGGAGGGCGACGTACGGTTCAGCCGGTCGCTCGTGGGAGGAGCACGATGAGGGCGCCTGTTTCCTGGGTCCGCGAGTACGTGGCGCTGCCGGACGGGGTGACGGGCCGCGAGATCGGCGACGCGCTCATCCGCGCGGGTCTCGAGGTCGAGGGCGTCGAGCCGGCGACCGAGATCAGCGGCCCGCTGACCGTGGGCCGAGTCCTGAGATACGTCGACGAGCCGCAGAAGAACGGCAAGGTCATCCGCTGGTGCCGCGTCGACGTGGGCGTCCACAACGCCGGCGCCAGCGAGCCGGCCGAGAACGGCTCATCCCGTGGCATCGTGTGCGGCGCGCACAACTTCGACGCAGGCGACCTCGTCGTCGTCGCGCTGCCCGGCACGATGCTTCCCGGCGGGTTCCTGCTGACCGCCCGCAAGACGTACGGCCACGTCTCCGACGGCATGATCTGTGCGGTCGACGAGCTCGGCATCGGTACTGACCACACGGGCATCCTCGTGCTGGAGCCGGGTTCGGCGGAGCCCGGCGACGACGCCGTGGAGCTCCTTGGGCTGTCCGACGAGGTGCTCGACATCGCCGTGACGGCGGACATGGGCTACTGCCTGTCCGTCCGTGGCCTTGCTCGCGAGACGGCGCAGGCCTTCGGCGTGCCGTTCGCCGACCCGGTCGCGCTGGCGACCCCGTCGCCGCGCGCCGACGGCTTCCCGGTGCGCTCCGAGACCGAGCACTGCCCGCTGTTCGTGGCGGTCGCGGTGACCGGCGTCGACCCGACCCGTCCCAGCCCGGACTGGATGCAGAGCCGGTTGCGGATGTCCGGCATGCGCTCGGTCTCGCTGTCCGTCGACATCACCAACTACGTGATGCTCGAGACCGGCCAGCCCCTCCACGCGTACGACGCCGACCGTCTCAGCGGCGGCATCGTCGTGCGCGAGGCTGTTGCGGGGGAGAGGCTCACCACGCTCGACGACGTCGAGCGCACCCTCGACCGCGAGGACCTCGTCATCACCGACGGCTCCGGCGTCATCGGCCTTGCGGGCGTCATGGGCGGTCAGACCACAGAGCTGCGGGAGTCGACGACCAGCATCCTCATCGAGGCGGCGTCGTTCGCGCCCGTACGGATCAGCCGTACGGCTCGCCGCCACAAGCTGCCGTCCGAGGCGTCCAGGCGGTTCGAGCGCTGGGTCGACCCGGGTGCCGCCTACTCCGCCGCCCATCGCGTCGCCGACCTGCTCGTCGAGCTCGCGGGCGGAACGGTCAGCCCGGCCGAGACCGTGTTCGGAACCGTGCCAGCCATGCCTGTACAGACCCTCCGGGGCACGTTGCCCGCCGAGGTCCTCGGAGCGCCCGTCGATGCGGACCGTGTCGTCGAGATCCTGCGCGGCTCGGGCGTCGACGTGACCGTGGACGGCGACACGCTCACGTGCCTCCCACCGACGTGGCGCCCGGACCTCGTCGACCCGTACGACTACGTCGAGGAGGTCGGCACCAAGATCGGGCTGGACTCGATCGTGCCGGTGCTGCCACGCGCCGAGGGGGGTCGCGGCCTCACCGCGAAGCAGAAGGCCCGACGCGCGCTGAGCGCCGCTCTCCCGGCTGCCGGCTTCGTCGAGGTCATCCAGTTCCCGTTCGTGGCCGAGGGAGACCTCGACAAGCTCGGCGTCGAGCGCGACGACGAGCGCCGTCACCTCGTCCGTGTCGCGAACCCGCTCGCGGAGACGTCACCGTACCTTCGCACCACGTTGCTCCCGGGGCTGTTCGGCGCTGTCGCCCGCAACCTGTCCCGCGGCCAGTCCGACCTCGCCCTGTACGAGGTGGGCACGGTCTTCCTGGGTCCCGTGGGTGTCGCGCCGATGCCGTCGGTCGAGCATCGCCCGTCCGACGAGGAGCTGGCGGCCATCCACGCCGCGCTTCCGAAGCAGCCGACACTGGCTGCGTGCGTCCTCACGGGTGAGTGGCTCCCGGGTGTGCCCGCGGGCTGGCAGCAGGCGATCGCGTTCGCCGATGCGGTGGCTCGCTCTGCCGGAGTCCTGCTCGAGCGCACGGCGGACGCGTACGCGCCGTACCACCCCGGCCGCTGCGCCCGGCTGTACGTGGGCGACGTGACCGTCGGCCACGCCGGCGAGCTGCACCCGTCCGTGTGCCAGGCGTACGGGCTGCCGCCGCGCACCGCGGCCGCGGAGCTGAGCTTCGATGCGCTCTGCGATCTCGTCGGCGGTCCCGGCTCGGTGGCTCCGGTCTCCTCGTGGCCCGTCGCGAAGGAGGATGTCGCCCT
>DAIEHO010000243.1 GCA_027353565.1 Propionibacteriaceae bacterium | reverse complement strand
GTGCTTGATGCGCACCAGCTCCCCACGCGCAACGCCGACGACGAGGTGCCTGTCCCGCTCTCCGGTGTCGAGCGCCTCCGAGCGGGTGAAGAATCCCCGCGACTCGGCGAGGCGACGGAGCATGTCCACGCCCGGACCATGTGCGCCGCTCCGGGGATCCAGTCACCCGATGGGGCTGCTGTGGAGAACAACCCCAAGGAAGGGCTTCCCTGTGGACGAACCCCCGCCCTCGGACGCATGCCCGCGTCGGCGATGTCCCAAGGGACACCGACACGCCGACGCCACGGACCAGCTCGCCGGCGTGTCAGGAGGCCGACGGGTCAGAGCCGCATGGGGTTGTGGTCGAGGGTGGCCATGAGGTACCAGGACGTGGCGCCCACGTGCTGGACCTGGAAGTAGCCGAAGCCGAAGCCGGTGTCGATCAGGCTGGTGGCTGCGACGAGCCCCCCGACGCCGAGGGCAGCACCTCCGACGTGCTGGCCCCGGCCGAGAAGCCGCTGCGCGCGCTCGAGATCCGACAACAGCGACCTGGCCGTACGGCTTCCTCGGTTCCCCGCCCGCTGCTGGAGTGCGCAGGCCAGCTGGGAGCTGCCCTCGCACCAGACACCGTGCGGGTCCACCGTGATGCCGTTGTAGGCGGCGGTCGAGGTCAGGCTGGCCGACGAGAACGTCACGCCGCTCACCGTGACCCCGGACGGCAGCTGGCTGTGAGGATCCCCTGCCCGGTCGGTGGTCCAGAGGTTGTCGACGGCCCACAGAGGCGCACCGAGGTAGTGCGGGTCGAGCATCGCGAGCCAGCTCCACGTCTGCGCGTCCAGCGGGATCGGGGACTTGTTGACCGTCGAGCCGTCGTTCGAGCCGGTCCAGAAGTAGTGGCCCTCCCACATCCGGCGTACCAGCGCTCGCGCGCGGTCAGCGGCACCGGACCAGTCCGTCCTGTCGACGCGGTCCAGCATCGTGAAGAACGCGACGCAGTCGATGTTGTGCTCGGTGGAGACGTTCGGGACCGGCTTGTCCGCGGCGTTGGTGCCGAAACTGAAGCCGCCGAGGCTGCCCGTGTTGACCGCCTTCGTGGTGATCCACGTCGCGATCATGCGAGCCCCGTCCAGGTATCGGCGGTCGTGAGTGGCGACGTACAGGCGCACCAGGGCGATACCTGGCCACGCCATGTCCCCGACGGCTGTCCCCAGGAAGCCGAACTGCCAACCGATGTTGGCCGTCCCGTCCGGCAGCACGAGCCCGTACGCGTTGACGCTGCCGTCGTAGAACGTGTACGGACCGACGTTGTAGCCCTGACGCAGACGACCGTCGTGGTAGACGGGGTCGTGGCCCTGGGCGAACAGCAGACCGTCGCCGATCCTCCTGGCCAGTGATGTCCGTCCGGCGGCAAGTGCGGCACACACCGCCACCGCGGAGTCGTAGACGAACGCGGTCGAGAACAGCCCGAGCTCGTCCGCGTAGCTCTGCGGCAGTGTCGGGGTGCCTGCTGCGGGATAGGCGCTGCTCATCGTCTCGAGGAAGCCGAGTGCTCCCGCGGCGGACGACCTGCTGTCGTGGGAGTCGGCGGCGGCAGGGATCGCAGGCAACGCCGCCAACGCCCCTCCCGCGAGGGCTCCGGACAGAAGGGCACGGCGGCTGGGTGTGGCGAACGACATGGGGGTGTCTCCTTCTCCGCACGCGCCGTCGCGAGCGGTCACCGACACCATGCCATGCGCCAGTCCCATTCCGTAACCCCCTGCGCCCGAGACGGCGCGCAGGTACGTGACGTCCGCGCCTGGCCGGTAGCGCTCAGGAGCGGGTCCAACGCTCCTGCGTGCCCACCGGGAACGAGGCTCACCGCACTTTCCGGCTGAACGCGTGCCGACGCTGGAGCGAACGGGCACACTCGCCGGAACCCAGAGGTGGGCGGGCGCGCCCACGATCCCAGTCAGCCGCAGGGCGTCCGCGATCCCCGATGCCCTGCTCCGCCTCCCTCAGGTCGAGGTCGTCGATCAGTCGAGGTAGTCGCGCAGGACCTGCGAGCGGGACGGATGGCGGAGCTTCGACATGGTCTTGCTCTCGATCTGGCGGATCCGCTCTCGAGTGACGCCGTAGACCTTGCCGATCTCGTCGAGCGTCTTGGGCTGGCCGTCGGTGAGCCCGAAGCGCATGCTCACCACGCCGGCCTCACGCTCCGAGAGCGTGTCGAGCACGTCGTGGAGCTGCTCCTGCAGCAGGGTGAAGTTGACGGCGTCCGCAGGGACGACCGCCTCGGAGTCCTCGATCAGGTCACCGAACTCCGAGTCGCCGTCCTCGCCGAGGGGCGTGTGCAGCGAGATCGGCTCACGGCCGTACTTCTGGACCTCGACCACCTTCTCAGGCGTCATGTCGAGCTCCTTGGCGAGCTCCTCCGGCGTGGGCTCCCGACCGAGGTCCTGCAGCATCTGCCGCTGGACACGGGCGAGCTTGTTGATGACCTCCACCATGTGCACCGGGATGCGGATCGTACGTGCCTGGTCGGCCATGGCGCGGGTGATCGCCTGCTTGATCCACCACGTCGCGTACGTGGAGAACTTGTAGCCCTTCGTGTAGTCGAACTTCTCGACCGCACGGATCAGCCCCAGGTTCCCCTCCTGGATGAGGTCGAGGAACAGCATGCCGCGACCGGTGTAGCGCTTCGCCAGCGAGACGACGAGCCGGAGGTTGGCCTCCAGCAGGTGGTTCTTCGCTCGGCGACCATCCGTGGCGATCCACTCGTAGTCCTCGACGTCCGAGGGCTTCACCGGGGTCGTGTCGTTGAGACGCTCGTCGGCGAACAGCCCGGCCTCGATCCGCTTGGCGAGCTCGACCTCCTGCTCGGCGTTCAGCAGCGCGACCTTGCCGATCTGCTTGAGGTAGTCCTTGACCGGGTCAGCGGTGGCACCGGCAGCCATGACCTGCTGCTCGGGCTCGTCGGCATCGTCCGCGTCGGAGAGGCTGAAGCCCTCGTCCTCGGTGATCTCCTTCTCGACCACGGCCTCCTTCTCCGGCTCGAACGCGGCGTCGTCGACGTCCTCGAGGCCGCGCTTCTTGCCTCCCACCGTCAGTACGACGTCGTCACCGTCACGCACGAAGGCGACCGCCTTCTCCGTGTTGCCCGAGATGGCCTCGACGATGGAGGGAGTCTCCTCGTCGTCGTCGACGTCCGTGACGTCCTCCAGCTCTGCGGTGAGGTCCTCGATCTCGATGACCTCCACCTCCTCGAGCTCCTCGTCGACCTCCGCGTCGAGATCGTCATCGGCATCGACGCCAGAGGCGATCTCGGGCTCGGCATCAGCCTTCTTCCGTCGTGACGCAGGGCTGCCGGCCCCCGTACCGGCCGTGCCCCTGCCACGCCGTGCTGCAGGTGCCGGGGCGGTCGTCGTCTCGAGCTCACTGTCCTCGACCACCTCGACGATCGTGACTCCCCGTGCGTTGCGCTTGGGGGCAGGCGTTGCGTCCGAGTCGTCGGAACGGGCTGCTGCGGATCGAACCACTGTGTGCCTCTCATGGGAGGGTGTCTGACAAGGACCAACGCGCTGGGCACCGCTACGTGAGCGTGCAGCGACCCGCGAGTGTCAATGGCCCGGGGACCAATACTGCCACGCCCTGAGGCCTGCTCCAACTCCGGGGTGGCTCTAGAGTGACGCGCGTGCCAGCACCGATCCCCCAACGGATACCCACCGAGACCACCCTCCATTCGGTCACGATCGTCGACCCGTACGCCTGGCTCGACGACCTCGAGGACCCTGCGGTACTGGCCCACCTCGAAGCCGAGACGGCGTACGCGGACGAGCAGACCGCGCACCTGGCGCCCGTCAGGGAACGCATCGTCGCCGAGATCTCGGCGCGGACCCTGCAGACGGATCTCAGCGTCCCCGACCACGACGTGGACGACGCAGGTCGCGCCTGGTGGTACTTCGCACGGACCGTCGAAGGCCAGGACTACCCC
>DAIEHO010000297.1 GCA_027353565.1 Propionibacteriaceae bacterium | reverse complement strand
GTGCCGATCGCCGGTGCGACGAGGCCGGTCAGGATCGCCGCGATGAGCGCGCGCTGCATGAATGCGAGCGTGATCACTTCCATGGCCGCACCTCCTCGATGATCCGTACGGTCCGGGCAGGCGGCTCTGTCTCGTGTCCGTGGCCCTGCGGCTCGAGGACGCCGTCCTGGACGACGCGCCCGTCGCGCAGCACCACCGCCCTGCTGAGGAGTGGGGCGAAGACCTCGGTCTCGTGGAGCACCACGAGCACGGCCATGCCCTCGTCGTGAAGGCTGCCGACGAGGTCGGCGAGACGCTGCTGGGTGGCCAGGTCGACGCCCGCGAACGGCTCGTCCATGACCAGGAGCGCTGGGGCGGAGACGAGCGCCCGCGCGATCAGGACACGCTGCTGCTGTCCACCGGAGAGGTGCACGAACGCGTCGTCGGCTTTCGTCGCGAGCCCGACCCTCTCGATGACCTCGCTCACGCGTTCGCGTCGGGCGCGCCCGAGCCGGGAGAACGGGCGGCGCATCGACAAGGTCCCTGATGTCACAAGCTCGCGGACAGTGGTCGAGTGCATGGAGACGGAGGCCCGCTGGGGGACGTACCCGATGCGTGACCAGTCCCTGAACTGGGCAAGGGGAGTGCCGAAGAGGGCGATCTCGCCCGTCAGGTGCGGGATGAGACCCAGGAGGGTTCGGATGAGCGTCGTCTTGCCGGATCCGTTGCCTCCGAGGAGTGCGATGACCTCGTCCTGCTCGACGGTGAACGAGACGTCGTGAAGGATCGGGACACCGCCGAGGCTGACGTTGAGGTCGTCGACGACGACCGGGTTCACTGACATCCGCCCGCCGCCTTCAAGGCAGAGAGGTTGCTCCGCATGACGGAAGGGTAGTCATCCCCGCGGGAGCTGGAGGTGATGCCCTCCAACGGGTCGAGCACGTCGGTCTTGAGCCCGAGATCCTTGGCGAGCGCGTCGGCCAGGGCCGGTGATGCGAGAGTCTCCGAGAAGATGGTCGTGACGCCCTTCTCCTGCGCGATCTTCTGAACCTGGGCGATGTGGGCCGGGGTCGGCTCGGAGTCCGGGGTGAGACCGGCGATACCGACCTGCTCCAGCCCGTACCGCTCGGCGAGGTAGCCGAACGCCGCATGTGAGGTGACGAAGACGGTCCTCTGGCAGCTCGCGAGACCTGTCGAGAACTCGTGGTCCAGGGTGGTCAGCTGCTGGACCAGGGCATCGGCCCGCTGGTGGAACGTCGCTGACGACGCCGGCCTCGCATGCGAGAGCTCGTCGGCGACCGCGGTGGCGTACTTCTCCATGGTCTGAGGATCGAGCCACGTGTGCGGGTCCAGGGCGCTGGTGCTGGGCGCCGCGCCTTCGCCGACGAAGCCCGGGGTGGTACGGAGGGGGACTATCGACGCCGCATCGAGGACCTGTTTTGGCTTCTCGGTCGCCACCGCGCTGTCCACCGCGGCTTGGAAGCCCTTCTCGTAGAACACGAGATCGGCGAACGCGACCGATGCGACCTGCTTCGCGGTGAGCTCGAGATCGTGGGGCTCCACCCCGGGCTTGGTGAGGTTCGTCACGCTCACCTGGTCGCCGCCGACCTGCTCGGTCACGTACTGGAGTGGGTAGAACGCCACGACGACGTTCAGCCGACCTGTGCCGGAGCCCGTGGACGGCGACGAGCAGCCAGTCGCCAGGACGCACACGGCCAGGGCCGCGGCCGCCATTCGGGTCGCCTTCATGAGAATGATTATCATGTAAATCAAGAGCTGGTACAAGTCTGAGCGTCTCGACGCCGCCAGACTCCGACCCCGGTCGGGTCGATGGTTCAGGGCAGGGACTCGGCACATCTCGTACAGTGCAGCCGTGATCGTCGTCTCCCGGTTCAGGGTTCCCGAGCTCGACCGTGCCT
>DAIEHO010000235.1 GCA_027353565.1 Propionibacteriaceae bacterium | reverse complement strand
GGACGGATACGGACCGCCCGCCGGCTACGGTCCGCCCGCCGGCTACGGTCCGCCGCAAGGCTACGGCCAGCCTCCGGCCTACGCGCCTCAGCAGCCGTACGGTGCGCCGCAGGGCTACCCCGGTCCGTATCCAGGTGCGTCTGGAGGTGGCTACCGCCCAGGGCCGTACGGTCCGGGCGTCCCGGTTGCGTCGACAGCACGAGCGGGGACCCAGACAAAGCTCCTCCTCGTGGTGGTGGCGGTTCTGCTGGTCTTCGGCCTCGTCGGCGGGGCCATCGCACTGATCGGCAACAAGGGCGGTGCGGCCCCTGTCGTCGTCCAGCCCACACCGACCGCGCACCCGAGCTCCGCGGCCTCGTCAGCCGCGACCTCCCCGGCCTCCACGGCGACCGCGACTCCTGGGACCGCCGCGCCCGGTGGTGCGATCTCACTGTCGAACGGTCTCGCGGTGACGCCCGCCTCGGGATGGTCAGTCAGCGACCGGAGCTCCGACACCGTCGTCCTCAGCAACGGGAGCGCGGAGTACTACGCCATCGCGGTCTCGGGGATCGCTGCCGGCACGACCGGTACGGCGATCGTCGACGCGTACCAGGCGAGCCTGCGGCAGAAGCTGACCAACGTCGCGGTGTCGACCACGACCGCGATCGACGTCGACCCGTCGCTGTCGGTGGCCGAGGGCAGGATGACGGGGATGTTCGCCTCGTCGAACGGCTCTCAGCAGGTCGGGGTCGAGACGATCGGGTCGGTGCGGCAGTCCGACGGTGTGTCGTTCATCGGCGTCCTCATCTACGACGCGTCCAAGAGCACCACCGACCTGGAGCAGCCGTTCACTGACATGACCACCTCGCTGCTGCAGTCACAGCTGAGGTGACGGGGCGTGCCGGGCGCGGGCGGGCCTGCCCCCGGCACGTGGCTCACAACTGTCGGTGGCACCACGTAACCTCACCTCTATGCGTCCAGCAGATCAGGTCCAGCGACGGGTGGCCCCGTTCCGCGTCCACGCCGACTTCGAGCCCGGAGGAGACCAGCCCGCCGCGATCGAAGAGCTCGAGCGACGGATCCGCGGGGGCGAGAACGATGTCGTGCTGCTCGGTGCGACGGGAACGGGAAAGACCGCGACCATCGCCTGGCTGGCCGAGCGCCTGCAGCGCCCCATGCTGGTGATGCAGCCCAACAAGACACTGGCGGCGCAGTTCGCGAACGAGCTGCGAGGGTTCTTCCCCGACAACGCCGTCGAGTACTTCGTCTCCTACTACGACTACTACCAGCCCGAGGCCTACATCCCGCAGACGGACACGTACATCGAGAAGGACTCGTCACTGAACGAGGAGGTCGAGCGGCTGCGTCACAAGGCGACGTACTCGCTGCTCACCAGGCGTGACGTCATCGTTGTCGCGAGTGTCTCGGCGATCTACGGGCTGGGCACGCCGCAGGAGTACGTCGAGACGGCGGTGCGCCTGCGCGTCGGCGAGGACCACGGTCGTGACGCGCTGCTGCGCCAGCTCGTCGACATCCAGTACGTGCGCAACGACGTGGCCGGCACGCGTGGCACGTTCCGCGTACGGGGCGACACCGTCGAGGTCTTCCCCATGTACGAGGAGCTCGCGTGGCGCATCGAGTTCTTCGGCGACGAGATCGAGGCGCTCTCGACGCTTCACCCGGTGACCGGCGAGGTGGAGTCGACCGACCAGGAGCTGCTCGTGTTCCCGGCGACCCACTACTCGGCCGGGGCGCAGCGCATGGAGCGCGCGATCGCGACCATCGAGAGCGAGCTCGCCGAGCGGCTGGCCGAGCTGGAGGCCGACTCGCGGCTCCTCGAGGCACAGCGCCTGCGGATGCGGACGACGTACGACATCGAGATGATGCGCCAGATCGGCAGCTGCTCAGGGATCGAGAACTACTCGCGCCACATCGACGGCAGGTCGGCCGGGAGCGCGCCCAACTGCCTGCTCGACTACTTCCCGGAGGACTTCTTGCTGGTGATCGACGAGTCCCACGTCACCGTGCCCCAGATCGGCGGGATGTACGAGGGGGACATGTCCCGCAAGCGGATGCTCGTCGAGCACGGCTTCCGCCTCCCCAGCGCCATGGACAACCGGCCCCTTCGCTGGGAGGAGTTCGTCGAGCGGATCGGGCAGACGGTGTACCTGTCGGCCACGCCCGGCCCGTACGAGCTCGCGAAGTCGGAGGGCTACGTCGAGCAGCTCATCCGGCCGACCGGCCTCGTCGACCCCGAGATCATCCTCAAGCCGACCAAGGGCCAGATCGACGATCTCATGGGCGAGATCCGCGCACGCGCCGAGCGTGACGAGCGAGTGCTGGTGACGACCCTGACCAAGAAGATGGCTGAGGACCTCACCGACTACCTCCTCGGGAACGGCGTGCGCACGCGCTACCTGCACTCCGAGGTCGACACGCTGCGGCGCATCGAGCTCCTGCGAGAGCTGAGGATGGGGGAGTACGACGTGCTGGTGGGCATCAACCTCCTCCGCGAGGGCCTTGACCTGCCCGAAGTGTCGCTGGTCGCGATCCTCGACGCCGACAAGGAGGGCTTCCTCCGGAGCGGCCGGAGCCTCATCCAGACGATCGGGCGTGCGGCGCGAAACGTGGACGGCCAGGTCCACATGTACGCGGACTCGATCACCCCCTCGATGCAGCAGGCGATCGACGAGACGAACCGGCGCCGAAAGAAGCAGGTCGCGTACAACGTGGCCCACGGCGTCGACCCGCAGCCGCTGCGCAAGAAGATCGCGGACATCACCGAGATGCTCGCCCGTGAGGACGCCGACACCGCAGGCCTGCTGTCGCGCAGCTCGGGCCGAGGCGGCCAGCGGCGCGCTCCTGTCCCGGCACTGTCGGAGCGTGCGGCCCCACGCAATCTCAAAGGACTGCCCGCCGGAGAGCTCGCGGACCTGGTCGCCGAGCTCACCGACCAGATGCACGGCGCGGCGGCCGAGCTCCAGTTCGAGACGGCTGCAAGGCTCCGGGACGAGATCTCCGACCTCAAGAAGGAGCTGCGTCAGATGCTTGAGGCAACGCGCTGATCGACGGGGGGAGGTGCCCTCGAGAGGCAGAGGCCGCCGGTGACTAGACTGAGGACCCTCGAGGAGGGGAGTAATCCCACCGCGGGAACGCCGTCAGCACACCGCGCCAGCGGTCGGCGGCCCGGTCGGGTTCTTCCGATGGACGAGACCTCCCGAAGCCGGTTCGGCACGCCTTGAAAGGTCTCCTTGGATGCACGTGACTCCGCTCGCCTGGACGCTCACAATCGTGGTGATGCTGGCCGTCCTGGCGCTCGACGTCTTCGTCGTCGGGCGACGGCCGCACGAGCCCTCGACGAGGGAGAGCGCCATCGCCATCGCGGTCTACGTCGGAGCCGCGCTCCTCTT
>DAIEHO010000229.1 GCA_027353565.1 Propionibacteriaceae bacterium | reverse complement strand
CGGAAGATGCCGCGGCGCCCGACCGTGAGGACGATGCCCGTGAACGTGACCTGGGCGTGGAGCTGCTCGACCCCGACGGTCCGGGCCACCGCGCCCATCACCTCGCGCACGCGCAGGCCGCTGGTCCCCGCGCCCAGCATGAGCGTCCCGGCACGCAGCACCACGTGCGAGCGGCGGATCAGGTGCAGCGGTTCGAGCCTGTCCTCGTACTCGTGCTCGTCGACCTCCAGCTCGCCGTCCTCCATGGGGACCACGCTAGCGGTGCTCGGCGACCCGGGCTCTGGGCAACGGGGTCGCGGGCATCTGAGAACGCCTCGGCGGTGCGGCACGGCAGCCCAGTCCGGCCCCACCGGCCCTCGGAACGGCCGGAACCGCGCTCAGCGCGGCGCGCCGGTGATCGGATCGCGGTCGGTCAGGCAGTAGATCCGGCCGACCGGGTCGCGCAGAACGGTCCACTGGCCATGGACGGAGACGACCTCGGCCCCCGCCCGAACGTGCCGCTCCGTCTCGGCGTCGCGATCCGCGGTGGCGAAGTCGACGTGCGCCGAGGCCGGCGTCTCGTCGTCGCGGCGCTGCAGCAGGATGCGTACGGGCATGGCGGCCGGTCGTCGCAGCGAGACGAACTCGTCGTCGTCGCTCATCTCGGACGCGACCCAGCCGGTGAGGTCGCGCCAGAAGGCGACCTCGGCGGCGAACTGAGACCGTGGGATGTCGAGACAGGCCTGGTCGGCGACCGCGTCGACGCGGCGGCCGACCGAACCGGCCCCGCCGACGGTTGCGCAGAACACGATCCCCGCCGGCGACCGGAGCACCACGACGTCGTGGTACGTGGTCCGTACGGCCGCGCCGAGCCCGACCGCGTGGGCGACGAACGCGGCTCTGTCGTCGGTGTCGATGTCGAGGTGCACGCCGCCCGGCCCCGCCTCGACGGACTGCACCTTGAGCCAGGCGTCACCGGTCACCGGGAGCAGAGTCGCGAACTGCCCGTGCTCGCCGCGCACCGGCGACACGGTCGACCGTGTGACCTCGGCCCAGTACGCCCAGGATGAGCCCGCGTCCGCAGCCGGCGTGTCGAGGAACAGGTACATCCAGCGGATTCGCATAGGCCTGAGTGTGCCCGCTCGTCGCGGCAGCTCGCCTGCACCCGCCCTGAGGGCGGGACCGGACAGTTTGTGGACAGTTTGGCGACTCTCCGCCTGGGTGGGCCGGCTTCGGTCCTAGTGTCCCCAGTGACAAGGGCGAAGGCTCGTGTCAGAACCGGCACAGTCGTGCGAGTCGAGGACCTCGAGTCGCTCGCCTGCCCCTGGTCCGGTGGTTCCCGTCCTACGGGTCCGGCTTATCCCCAAGCTCGGAGCCAGTGTCTTCCCGATGAGGACGAGGTCGGGAACCACCCAACCGGGCTACGGCTCCGCACGGGTGCATGTCCCCTAGGTCGCCAGCCCCGCTCGCAGTGTCACGTGACGCGGTCCGGATCGCGGGCTGTAGCTCATGAGGTCTCGGGGGATCCGCAGCCGGCTGTCGTGCAGCCAGGACCTCACGACCTCGGGGTCGACGTCGTCGCCGATCGCTGCGGCCAGCTCGTCCAACATGTCGGTGTCGGCATCCGACAGGGGCCCGGACAACAGCCCGTACTCGTCCCACAGCATCATCTCGCGCGAGCCGAGTGCGGCGAGGTCGAGCACGAGGTTGTGCGCGAGATAGGGCCACGAGCGGAGGAACGGCTCCTCGAGCTGGGGGTTCACGACGAACGTCGCGTGGTCGAGCTCTCCTGTGCGTGCGGCGCGCCACGCGTCGGGGCCGGTGAGGAACCGGTCTCGCGGGACGTCCATGACCGGAAGGACCTCCCCGGTCCCGGCGTCGCGGTGGTCGGCGCCCACCTGCGCCTCGACCAGCCGCCAGCGGTCCTGCTCCGCGTCCCGCACCTCGGCGACGACGTGGTCGATCCACCAGCCGCGCACGAAGTATCCGCAGAACCCGACCCGCGTGCGGGCCGGGATGTCGTGCGCCCGTGCGAACGACACGAGAAGCGCCGTGAAGTCCCGACAGCACCCGACGAACTGCTGTGACGGCTCCCGAGGGGCGCCCAACGGCTCGGACGACCTGTCGTGGAGCAGGCCGAGGATGTCGTCGACGTAGCGGGTGTCGATCTCGGTTGCGCGCTCCTCCGGCACCCCGTGGGCGGCAAAGTCGCCGCTGCCCCAGTAGTGGAAGACGAGGTTCGACGAGACGTCCCGGAGCGCGGCCACGTCGTCCGGGAGCGCCGCCACCCACGATGCGTACCGTCCCGGGTCCGTGACCGGGCTCTGCGCGAGGTAGGTCTCCGTCATGCGATCAAGGTACGTCCGGGGCAGGCCGGATTCCCAGAGGGGAGAGGGCTCGGCGGCGCATGACCACCCTGGACCCATATACCCAGGGGGGTATATGGTTGGGTCGTGATGGAGATCCGACGGGCTACGCAGCCCGTGGTAGTCGAGGCCGTCGCGCGGCCTGCCACCCCGCGACGCGTGCTGGTGGGTGCGCTCATTGCGCCGCTCGCCTGGCTGGGACTGACAGCTGCCGGTGGCGGACTCGCGTTCGCGCCGGTCATGTGGATGGTCCTTGTCGGTGTGGCCTCAGTGTTCGGAGCCGCCAGCCTGGCCACGTACGTGCCGGGGCCCGGTGCGGGGCTCACCCCGGTCTGGGGCTGCGCCCCGTGCGCGGTCATCGCCGCTGCCTCGCTGCCGGTCGCCGCAGTGATGCTTCACGCGAACCCCGGGGCGATCTCGACGGCGGGGTTCGCCGCCCTGGTCACGGGCATCGGCCTCGTCCAGCGCCTTCGTGACCCCAAGGCGTGCCCGACCCGACCGGGAGCTTGAGCCTCAGAGGACGCCGGGCTCGTAGACCGGGACGGTGTAGCCGGTGGCCTCGAGCTTGGACAGGTCGAGCGTGCTGCGTGCGGGGCGAGGGGCGATGCTGCCCTTGCCGGCGTAGTACGCCTCGGTGGAGACCGGGGTGACGTCGTCGGGGGAGCGACCGTTCAGAGCGAACACGGCCTTGGCGATGTCCGCCCAGCTGACCTCGGGGCCGCCGTCCGTGCAGTTGTACGTGCCGTACGGGGCCTTGGTCCTGACCAGGTGCGCGATCGCGGCCGCGAGGTTGGACGTGTGCGTCAGCCTGCCGATCTGGTCGTCCACGACCGTCGGCGAGATCCCCCGCGACGCGAGGTCGGCCATGATCCCCAGGAAGTTCCTGCCGTCGCCGACGACCCAGCTCGTACGGATCAGGTAGTGCCGTGGCGTGACCGACACGGCGAGGTCTCCGGCCGCCTTGGTCTGCCCGTACACCGACAACGGCGCCAGGTCGTCGTCCTCGGCCCACCCGCTCTTCGTACCGTCGAACACGTAGTCGCTCGACACGTGGACGAGCGTCTGGCGATGCTGGGCGGCGATCCGGGCGAGCATCGCCGGTACGGTCGCGTTCGCCCTCCACGCGGCTGCGCGACCGTCGGGCGTCTCGGCGCCATCGACGTTCGTCCAGGCGGCGGCGTTCAGGACCAGGTCGTACTCGCCCCACGGCCACGCCGCGACCTGAGCGGGGTCGGTGAGGTCGAGCTCGTCGAGGTCGACGCTCGTGGCGTCGGGGAACTCGACGGCCAGCGCACGCCCGAGCTGTCCCTTGCCGCCGAGGATGAGGGTCTTGCGGGCCGGTACGTGCTTGGCGTCCGCCAGCCGCGGGTGGGACAGGTCCTTGTCGGAGATCTGGACCTGCGACAGCGGGATGGGCCAAGGGATGGCCACCGTCTCGTCGGCCAGGTTCACGTACGAGTAGTCGTCGATCTTGTCGGCGGACCAGTGGTCGTTGACGAGGTAGCTGTACGTGACGTTCTCGGTGAGCGTCTGGTAGGCGTTCCCGACTCCGCGGGGGACGAAGACGGCGACCGACTCGTCCACCTCGATCGTGAACACCGTTCCGTAGCCGTCACCCTCCCGCAGGTCGACCCACGCCCCGAAGTACCGCCCCTGCGCCGATGAGACGAACTTGTCCCACGGCTCGGCGTGGATTCCCCGGGTGGTGCCGATCTCGGCGTTGTACGACATGTTGTTCTGCACCGGGCCGAAGTCCGGCAGCCCGAGGGCGACCATCTTCTCCCGCTGCCAGTTCTCCTTGAACCAGCCGCGGTTGTCTCCGTGCACCTGCAGGCGCACGACGAACATCCCCTGGATGGGCGTGGACTCGACACTCAGGTCAGCCATGGCGTCACTGCCCAGTCTTCGCGTACTTGGCCTCGGTGGCGTCCTTGGCCGGCCGCCACCAGCTCTCGTTGGCCCGGTACCAGTCGATGGTCGCCGTGAGGCCCTCGGTGAAGTTGCGGTACGTGGGCTTCCAGCCGAGCTCGGCGCGGAGCTTCGACGAGTCGATCGCGTAGCGCATGTCGTGCCCAGGGCGATCGGTCACGAGGTCGTACGCGTCCGTCGGCTGTCCGAGCAGCCCGAGGATCGACTCGATGACCTCCTTGTTGTTCTTCTCGCCGTCGGCGCCGATGAGGTAGGTCTCGCCGATCCGGCCGTCGTTGAGGATGGTCCAGACCGCCGAGTTGTGGTCGTCGACGTGGATCCAGTCGCGGACGTTCTCCCCGGTCCCGTAGAGCTTGGGCCGCAGGCCGCTCAGCACGTTCGTGATCTGGCGGGGGATGAACTTCTCGATGTGCTGGTACGGGCCGTAGTTGTTCGAGCAGTTCGAGATCGTCGCCCTCACCCCGAACGAGCGCACCCAGGCGCGGACGAGCAGGTCGGACGCGCCCTTGCTCGAGGAGTAGGGAGAGGAGGGGTTGTACGCGGTCGTCTCGTGGAAGCGCTCCGGGTCGTCGAGCTCGAGGTCGCCGTACACCTCGTCGGTCGAGATGTGGTGGATCCGCGTGCCTTGCTTCCGGGCGGCCTGGAGCAGCGTGTACGTGCCGACGATGTTGGTCTGGACGAACGGCCACGGGTCGTTCAGCGAGTTGTCGTTGTGGGACTCGGCGGCGAAGTGGACGATCGCGTCGGTCTCCGCGACGAGGCGGTCCACGAGGTCCGCGTCGCAGATGTCGCCGACCACGAGCTGGACGCGGTCCGACGGCAGGTCCGACAGGGAGTCCGCGTTGCCCGCGTACGTGAGCTTGTCCAGAACGACCACCGAGACATCGGTGTTGGCCATGAGCCAGCGGACGAAGTTGGAGCCGATGAAGCCGGCGCCGCCGGTCACGAGGAGCCTCTGCATGGCCGATACACTAGCCCGCGCCGACGGTGACACGGTGTCCCCGCATGGCAGGGAGGCCGACGTGAAGGGGATCATCCTCGCCGGTGGGGCGGGCACGAGGCTCCATCCGCTGACGATCGGGTCGAGCAAGCAGATGCTCCCCGTGTACGACAAGCCGATGATCTACTACCCGCTGTCGACACTGATGCTGGCGGGCATCCGCGAGGTCCTCGTCATCTCCACGCCTACCGACAGCCCGGCGTTCCAGCGGCTGCTGGGCGACGGCTCGCAGTGGGGAATGTCGATCACGTACGCGATCCAGCCCTCACCCGACGGCCTCGCGCAGGCGTTCGTCCTCGGGCGCGCTCACGTGGGTGGCGACAAGTCGGCGCTGGTGCTCGGCGACAACCTCTTCTACGGTCGCGGGCTCGGCACGCAGCTGAAGGCCCTCGCCGATGTCGAGGGCGCGTCGATCTTCGGCTACTGGGTCGCGGACCCGACCGCGTACGGCGTGGTGGAGGTCGACGAGTCCGGCACCGCGCTCTCCATCGAGGAGAAGCCGGCCCACCCGAAGTCGCACTGGGCCGTGCCCGGCCTGTACTTCTACGACGAGCGCGTCTGCGACTACGCGGCCGACCTGAAGCCGTCGGCGCGCGGCGAGTACGAGATCACGGACCTCAACCGGCTGTACCTCGACGAGGGCGATCTCAAGGTCTCCCTGCTGCCGCGCGGCACGGCGTGGCTGGACACCGGTACGTTCGACTCCCTGTCGGAGGCGGGCGAGTTCGTCCGGACCATGCAGAAGCGCACCGGGCTGCTCGTCGGGTCCCCCGAGGAGATCGCCTGGCGCAACCACTTCATCGACACCGAGCAGCTGCTCAAGCAGGCGGACGCGCTCGGCAAGTCCGGCTACGGCACGTACCTGCGCACGATCGTCGCCCAGGAGGGCTGAGCACCGCGTGCCGGTGGGCGGCATCGGGGTCGGACTGCGACCCGTCGCCTACCTGCTGCGCTGGACGACGAGGTAGGCGACGACGAGGGTGGCGAGCTGTCCGTACAGGGCGACGGTGACGGCGATCATGGGGTCGGCGCCGAGCACGATCGCGACCAGTGAGCCCGGCAGCCAGATCAGCGACGTGCTTCCGCCCACGGCCAGCGAGCGGCGCATGACGTCGGCGTCCCGCTCGTCGGCGACACCTGCCGCGCTGCGGGTGAGGGAAGCGGTCGCGGTGCCCCGTCGTGCGCGCCAGATGGCGACGGCGAGGAGCGCCACGACGCTCAGTCCTCCGACCAGTGCTCCCAGCGCGACGCTGTCGCTCGCCGTCCTCAGCACGAAGAAGAGGGCCACGACCACCGCGAGGCCGGCCGCCAGACCGATGTAGGCGCGGACGGGCGAGGTGAGCTCACGAGACATGGAAGATCCCTTCGACGTGCTGCCCGAAGTAGCGAGCGATGCGGATGGCCAGGGGGAGCGACGGGTCGTACTTCCCCACTTCGATGGACTGGATCGTCTGGCGCGAGACGCCCAGCGCGGCGCCGAGGGCGCCCTGGCTGAGGCCTGCCGCCTCGCGCAGGGCCCTCACGTCGTTCTGCATCGTCACTCCGTCGATCCTGCCAAGGTCACTTGGCATGACAAGTGTGCTTGGCGCATGGCCGCATGTCAAGCTTCCTTGGCAGGTGACGCAGGTCGAGGTCCTGGCCGAGTCTCCGACCGGCCTCGCGGCCGCTCCTCAGTAGCCGAGCAGCCGTTTGCGCTGGGGGATCCAGGCGATCGCATCGCGGATGCCGTCGGCGACGGTGAGCTCCGCGGTCCAGCCGAGCTCCGCGTGCGCGGTGTCGACGATCGCGTACGCGCCGAGCACGTCGCCGGGACGGGCCGGGCCCTCGGCGATCTCCAGAGCCTCGCCCGTGGCGGCCTGGAACGCCGCGGCCAGCTCCCGGACCGAGACGCCCTCACCACGGCCGATGTTGATGACGCGGAACGGCTCGGAGCTCGTGACGTCGTCG
>DAIEHO010000223.1 GCA_027353565.1 Propionibacteriaceae bacterium | reverse complement strand
CGGTAGATGGCCGCGATGGCGTCGTCGTCGAGCGGCATCCCATCCTCCTCGGCCGGCCACGCTGCGCAGGCCGTCGCACACAACAACGCCGCCGGGCCCGGAAATGTTCACCGTGGCCGCCAAGCGACCGGCGAGGCCCCGATCCGGGCGGGATGAGCCCCGTACGACGCCGGGATGAGCCCGTACGAGGCCGTGGACGCGCCCGTACGACGCCGTGGATGAACCTGGACGCGGTCTCGGTCGTCCTCCCTGACAACCGGCTCATCCGAGCCGCTCCCAAGGAGGGTAACGATGTCCCACCAGTTCACCAGCCGCCGTACGCACCACCGTCAGCTCCTGGCGACGCTCGCCGCAGCGGCAACCCTCACGCTCGTGACAGCCTGTTCGTCGACCACGTCGGCGGGGACCCCGGCCGCCAGCACGTCGAGCGCCCCGAGCGCCACCGCGAGCACGTCGGCGAGCGCGTCCGCCAGCATGGCGGCGACGAACGTCACCGAGCTCAAGACGATGACCACCTCGCTCGGCGACATCGTGGTCGACGGCAACGGCATGGTCCTGTACATGTTCACCAAGGACACCCAGGGTGCTCAGACGAGCGCCTGTGTGGGAGCGTGCGCGACCATCTGGCCGGCGGCGACGGCCGACTCGACCCCGACGCTCACCGGCGTCACGGGGGCTGTGACGTTGATCCCCACCGCGTCCGGCGGCAAGCAGGTCGCCCTCAACGGCTGGCCGCTCTACTACTACGCGAAGGACAAGGCCGCGGGCGACACCCTCGGGCAGGGCGTCGGCTCGATCTGGTACGTCCTCGACGCCTCCGGGACACCGAAGAAGTCCTAGCCGCGCCACGACGAGCTGCCCGGGAGCCCGTGCTCGGCACCGTGGCGAGCCGGTCAGGCATGGACGCGTACCCGACGCCGTGAGCGCCGGGTACGCGTCGTGCGCGTGCTACGAGATGTACCCCTCGATGTCCGCGACCAGCTGCACCCCTCCGGGGGACGTGCTGTGCAGGACGACCGCCCCGTCGGATCCGACGGCCACGACGACCTGGTTGGGCACGGTCGTACCGCTGGCGAAGTTGAGGTTCGACGTCCCCGGTTGAGCCGTGCCGCTCGCGTACACGGTCACGAACCCGGCGTACTGGCAGTCGGTGACCGTCACGTTGAGGACGACGGCGGTCACGCCGGAGGTCGGGACCCCCGACTTGCCGAGGACCTGCAGGGTCACGTCCGAGTTCGCGGGAACCGGCTGACCCAGCGTGTTGCTGATCCGCGTGTCGAGGAGCCGGATCGGGTTGTCCGCGGCGTTGTACGCCCCGGCGGTCCCGCTGCCGGTGATGTAGCCCATGATGTCGGCGACCACGTCGTTCGAGGACCCGACGCCGTTGCGGATGTTGATCATCCCGCCGGTACCGACCTTGACCAGCGCGAGGTTCGCCGTCGTCTGCCCCCTGACGAAGTTCAGGTTCGAGACGGTGGGTGCGCTGACACCGGCTGGGTAGGCGGCCAGCCAGCCGTCCGAGTTCGCGGCGGCGACCGTCACGTTGATGAGGACGGCCACGGCGTCGTCAGGAACCACCCCTCCGGTGACCTTCAGCGCCTGGTCGGTGCCAGGGGCGATCCACCGAGGTGCGCCCAGGCCGATCCGTGTGTCCATCACCCGGGTGGGGGTGACGCTGACCGTACCGCCACCCGCCGTCGGCGCTCCCGTGGCGTAGTAGCCGCCCAGGTCAACCACGAGGTCGACCGGGGCCGGCGAGCTGTTGTACAGCGAGACGCTCCCGTTCGTACCGACCTTCACGGTCACGAGGTTCGGACGTGTCTCACCGGGCGCGAAGTTGAGGTTCGACACGACAGGACGTGTGCCCCCGTTGGGCCAGACGGTGATGAAGCCGCCCGACTGGGTGTCGGTCACGGTCACGTTCAGCGAGACTGCCGAGGCATCGGCCGGAACGCCGAACACACCCGCCACCTGGAGCGTGATCGAGCCGGTGGCCGGCACGGGGGTGGTGGTGCGCGTGTCGAGGATCCGTACGGGCGTCGTCGGTACGTAGTGGCTGGCGGCGGCGAAGGTGGTCGTCGCGTCGGTGGGGAGGACGCCGTTGTCGAAGGTCGCCTCCAGGTCACCGGAGGGTGCCGTGAACTGGCTGGACGTCGGCCAGCCGTACAGACCCGTCGGGCCGCCTGACGCCGCGTACATCGCGGCGAGCGTGCCACCCAGCCAGAACACCTGGCCGTCGGGGCGCTGGAACGCCGCCCCGTTCTCGAAGGTCACCATGCTTCCTCCGGCGACCGGATGCTCGACCTCGTGGACCCCGCCGAGCGTGCCCGCGTCACCACCGAGGCTCATGTACAGGTCGTAGAGCGGGGACCTCGTGCCGATCAGCGCCGTCGACGTGTCGCGCAGCTCCTGGATCCGCGCGTACAGGTTCGTTCCCGGGCAGTCCGTCTGCATGACGTCGCGGTGGCCGAACATCACCGGGATGGCTGCGCCGACGAGGTTCGTCCAGCCGTTGGGGGTGCGGTAGCTGTTGCCCAGCTTCCACGCCAGCAGCGCCTCCGCGGAGCTCATCGAGGCCGCGGTCGGGACCATCGTGTTGGAGTTCATCATGAACGAGACGCCGACCGTGTCCGTGTTCCACGAGGTCGCGTGGGCACCGTGGACAGGAAGGGTGATGCCGCCGTAGCGGCCCTCGAAGATCTCCCCGTACTGGTCGATGAGGAAGTTGTAGCCGATGTCGCACCAGCCGTTGCCCTGCACGTGGTAGGCGTAGATGCCGCGGACGATCGACGCAGACTCAGCTTCCGTGTACGTGTTGCTGCCCGCGGTGTGATGGATGACGGCACCCTTCACGGTGCTGTCGATCTTGGGGATCGCGCAGTCGGCTCCGTTCCACGAGCGCAACGACTCGTCGGCGCCCCACGCGGCGCGGGAGATGATGTTGGGCTGCGGGACCCCGCTGGACACGGCCGTCTGCGCGGACACCGTCGCGAGGTGCGAGTCGGCCGGCACCACGGGCGAGGTCACCGTCATCGCGGCCAGCCCACTCACCGAGGAGCCTGCGGCGCCCACGGCGCGAAGCTCGACGCCGGTCGAGTCACCCGTGTACACGGGCTCGGTCGCGCTGCGCGACGACTTGTCGTCCTGCGCCTGCTCGGGGTCGAGGGTCGACCAGCCCGACCACGTACCGCCGGTC
This sequence comes from Propionibacteriaceae bacterium, assembly GCA_027353565.1. Classification (GTDB taxonomy): domain Bacteria; phylum Actinomycetota; class Actinomycetes; order Propionibacteriales; family Propionibacteriaceae; genus Fen-668. The sequence continues at coordinate 2,830 of DAIEHO010000223.1, read as the reverse complement.
AGGGTCTTGACCTGGATGGTCACTGCACCCTTCATGGAGGTCCAGGTCGCACCCACCAACTGGAACGTCGCAGCGGTCCGGGGCGCGACCGACGCGAGGACGGAGTCCCCGGAAGGCACGTCCTGCGGCACCGACATCGCGGAAACCGCGGTGCCCGCTGGGCTGCTCGTCACGGTCGGTGTCACCGCCGCACGCGCGGGAGCCGCGGGGGTCACGGGTGCCGCGGGAGCCGGCGCGGCCGGTACGGGTGCAGCCGGCCGCACGGTCCCGGCGGCAACAGCCGGCGGCGCCGTGAAGGTCATCAGGAGCGCCAACCCCGTGAACAAGGCAGCAGGTCGAAGAGCGGGAGCGGTCATATGAGAAACACCTTCCGTCGTCACGCACGGCGCCTCTGAGGGGGCGGCGCACCAAGCGTCCGGGGCCTAGAGTGCTGTCGGTCTCGCTGAAAGTGCAACCTTCGGCCTCGACCTCTTGTTCACGGTTCGGAGCGGCCCACGAGGACGTCCTGGGGGCACCGTCGTCGGAGTCTGTCTCTCGCCCAGGACGGGGGGCGGCCCTAGGCTGTCCGATATCTCAATGGCGAGGAGGCTTCCATGGAGTTCCGCAGCGCAGCGATCCCCGACGGCTCGACCATCGACCGTCGCCACACCGAGCCCGGCATCGGTGGTGAGAACATCAGCCCCGACCTGTCGTGGACACCAGGGGCGGACGGTACGGAGTCGTACTGCATCACCTGTTTCGACCCCGACGCGCCCACGGGCTCCGGCTGGTGGCACTGGCTGGTCACGGACATCCCGGCGTCGGTGACCAGCATCCCCGAGGGCGGCCCGCTTCCGGACGGCGCCCGCACGTGGAACAACGACTACGCGTACCCCGGCTGGGGCGGCCCGTGGCCACCGCCCGGACCGGCGCACCACTACGTCTTCACGCTCCACGCGATGAACGTCCGGCGGCTCGAGGCAGAGGCCGGCACGCCGCCGGCCATGGTCCGCCTGCTCATGCACTTCGCGGAGATCGGCACGGCGTCGTTCACCGGGTTGTACGCGAGCGGGGGCTGACCCGCCCTGCCGGTCAGCGCTCGGCCACCTGGATAGCTCGCCCCAGCGCGGCCATGACGTCTCGGGCTCGGCGTTGCATCGGTCCGTCGACGCCGCCCCGGGACGCCAGCCGAAGGACGACGTCGGCACGGCGGTAGTCGCGGCCCTCCATGGCGTCGATCGTCGCCATGTCCGCCAGCATCGGGGTGAGTGACTCCTTCTCGGGGCCGCTGAGGGTGTCGAACACCGGCTGCCAGTGTCCCCGGTGCGTGCCGACCATCTCGTACAGCTCCGGCCACACGAGCGCCGTCCGGTCGCTCGCAGGCAAGGGGCGCGGTGGCGGGCCGCCACGTAGCGCCGCGGCACAGCAGAAGCCCATCACGAACGCGGTGTGGTACGCCGTGGCCCGCGTGTACCGCCCGGACTCGGGCAGGCGCATCGCCGCCAGTCGCCGGGGGTCGAGGTTGCCGCAGGGCAGGATGCCCACCTGGTCCTCGACCTCCGCGAGGACGCGGAAGCAGAAGCCCGCGACGGGGTCCCAGTCGGCGCCGAGCTCCGGCCAGGCCATGAGCAGCTCCCCCGACAGGTCGTAGTCCTCCATGCTTACGTAGCGCGCGACCAGGGCTCTCACGTCGTCCAGCACCGCGGCCGGTGAGCGCCGCAGACCGATCGACGGGGACCGCGCGAAGTCGCTGACGTAGAACAGCATGTGGGTGAGCGCGTACGCATCCTCCCTGCTCACGGTCAGCACATCCAGCGGCCGGTCCAGCGCGGTGCCCTGGACGTCGAGACCGCCTCGCGCCTGCCCCGCACGTCCACACAGGCCGACGACCCACTGCCGCTCCATACGTGCGACCGCAGGAAGGTCGGTCGCCATCCGCTGGGCGGAGGCGCACTGGGCGAGGATGAACTCGTCGAAGCGCTCGTCGGGACTCCCCAGCGCGGTGAGCAGCCGGTGCGGGATCGCGTACTTGAACGCCCGCTGCGGCTGCAGGGCCGCGTCCGCCAGCGCGCGCTTCGAGCGGCACAGCGGCCCGAGTCGCCCCACCACCGCGGCCACGGCTGATGCGAGCCGCCGCCCCGTGCCGGCGCCGGCTGCCGCGTACGCGAGCATGGCGCTCTCCGCGATCACCTTGTCCGGGCCGAAGCTCAACGCGGGCCGCTCGGTGTCGGTGAACCCGGTCGTACCGAACTCGTCCAGGACCGCGGAGGCCAGCTCCAGAGCACGAACGACCCGGTCCTCGAGGTCGCCGCGCGGCCAGGCCCCACCGGTCGGTGAGGCCTGACCGACGAGTTGGACCTCGGTCACTGACGGGTCTTCTGGGCGACGTCGGCGATCCGGCGGGCGGCCGCGAGGTCGCCGACCAGCTGTGCCAGGTCGAACGCGGGCATCATGCAGGCGAGGATGTTGTACTTGCCGAAGATGACGCCGTGGAGCCCGTCGTCGTGGCTGACGAGCTCCGGGCCGTACTCGTTGACGAACGTCGCCAGCCCGTCGAACTTCACCGCGCCGCTCTCGAGGAACTTCTCGGAGATCGCCTCATGCGTGAGCTTCGAAGCCATGGTGGGTTCCTTTCTGATGGATGTCCGGTCGGTTCCGGACCGGCCCAGGTAGGGCTCACACGTCAAGAGGCACGAGTGGGTCCGGGCGATACACGCCGAGCCGCGACGCGTCGCCCGCGGGTTCCGACGACGCAGCCACGAGCGGTGCCGGCACGGAGGTCGTCGCCTCGCCGGGGAGGCCGTGGGTGTTCTCCGCTTCCCGCTCACCGGTCGGCCCGCGGGTCTAGCAT